>NZ_JAWOVO010000009.1:0-43067 GCF_033339955.1 Vibrio sp. 1731
TTACTCCTGCTCTTACTGGTTGCACCATTAGTTTGGTACAACGGTGCTAGAAGGGAGGTGCGTCCATCACATCAAAGTCCTCCGATACACAAGCCTAACCGACTTGCCTTCTATGTTTCCAGAAAAGAAAGCTTTCCGATAACTCCGCAACTAGCGTAGATAGCTACCTTTTAAAAACCTTTCAAAAATGACACAGCTTTATGCTAAGAAAAGATTCAAAAAATTTACTCCGCACTTTACTAATCAAACGTCACGCAATGAGGCATAACTGAGTGAGCCTAGCTAGAAAACTAATGCTCGCTTTCCAGCCTATCAATACGACTTATATGATTAACGTAGACTGAGTTAATAACTTTCATTTTCTCGCCTTAGTTCATTAGCTGAACACCTTTCCATAAGACTTACCTCTAAAAAAACAGTATGAAATCACCTCCTTAAAACAAAAAAATGCAACAAACAATACAAATGTGCATCAATTGTCACAAATGTGAAACAATGGTGGTTGTGATAATTAGGATATTAATTAAAAATAAAACTGGTTTCATATGATAACTATCTTAGTTAGATAGTAACAAATATTGATAATTAACATATTAGGGATTAAACATGAACTACCAAACTCCAGTATCAAGTAAAGCCATTAACGAGAATGCAACTTGCTTTAAACCTTTAGAGAAAAAAATAAGTAGATTTATTTCTATTTATTAAATATAAGGCGGAGTATAACTCCGCCTAAATTAACAGGTCAATTTTTATGAGAACGCAATATCTTCTAAACGAAGAGAAGCTTACACTAACTTGTCTTAAAAAAATCAGAACTATTGAACTTAATGAAACGGCATCATATCTCATTAAGGAATCAATTATTAAATCTCGCTCTCTTGACATCCTAGCAAGAGAGTTTGGAGTTGAAAAAAATCTAGTAAAATCGGACTTTGATAATTTAATTAAAGACCTTAATAATAAAGGGTTTAATTTAAACAAAAACAATGTTCAAAGCATCCAATTCAATCAGTTAGATCTTGAAAAGTATTGGGTGCCTACGATTCCTATTGTTCATATAATCCAAAACTGTAATAGTCCATGCATTATTTGTGATTGTTGGAAATCGAAAAAGAAATACCATGATGCGAAAGTATTATCCAGTACATTCAGTTTGCTGGTAGAACGGGGTGCACACTCTGTAATGGTTTCAGGAGGAGAACCACTACTACACCCTCAACTCAAAGAAGTCCTTTCGGCGGCAAAAGATGTCGGTTTAGGCATTGAATTAAACACAAACGCTATATTGTTACATAAGTTTGATTGGTTAGCCAAGTTCGGTTTAGATGAAATAATTATCTCTATGGATGGGATTGATGCTGAATCATATAAATTTATTCGAGGGACAAACAAGTTCGACAAGGTATGGGAAAATATTCATATAATCAAAAAAATAAATCCAGAACAAAGTATTGGAATTAGAACAACTCTAACAAATGTGATCACTCGGAATTTTATAGAATATTTGGACTTTATGGATAAAAGTATAGTTGACTATGTAGGTTTTAGTCCTCTAGATACTGACTCCACAAGTTTTTCTCGTGACTCAATAAGTATTGAAGTATCAACTGATTTAAAAAACAATTTACTTCCTTCAAGTAGTGAATGTAAAGATTTAATTTCAGTATTAAGTAATAAAAAAAGTGATATTCATAAAAAAGTTACCGATATGCACAGCAGAGGTAAGATTGACTGGGATACAGATAGGTTTATAGAATGCTTAAAGTTTTACTCTAATAACTCTAGTAAAAGGGTCAAATCATCTGAGCCATGTAACTTCCCTTTAATATCGTTACTCATTGATTATGATGGCTCACTAAGAAATTGTTTTTATTCAAAACCATTTGGGAACATTTACGATAAAGACACAATAAATTGGTCAATGAAAGACCCTATTACCGAACTTAAAAACAATAATAAGTGTTCAGAGTGTAGAGGAAAAATATTCTGTGAGTAATAAACAGCTATACAAATTATTTCACATTGGAAAATCTACAGCTTGGGTAGTTCCAGTTTTTTCAATATTTCTTGCAAACGAAAAAGGAATATCTGTATCAGAGATAGTATATATCGCAGGATTATTCGGCGTTCTTCCATTCATACTTGAGGTACCTTTCGGTTTACTAGCAGACCGATGGAGTAATATGAAAATCCTTAAGATAGGACTCATATTATTTATTTTAGGTTTTATTTCTATTATTGCTTTTGATGGTGTTGAATCATATGTTTTTTACATGCTATTCATAACTTTATCTTCATCACTTTTTTCTGGTGCTGAAGATAAGCTTTTAAGTATGATAGTTAAGAGTGATGATATTCAACGGTTTAAGTTCGAGCTGAACTCCTTATTCTATAAAGCAACTATCCCAATGATTCTTCTGGGGGGCGGATTGTATCATTTAAATCCTGAACTTCCATTCTATTTTCAGATAGTGTCATTTTTTTTATCTTTATTAGCATTATATAAATTACCTACTACTATGCAGGTAAAAATAAAAAAGAGAGAATCTTCGATTGAATTAATTAGAAAGTCTTCCTTTGATATTTACAACGCATATTTTTTAACTATTGCTATAGTAGGATCTATATCTTCATTTTTAGTATCTATCAATACACGAACCGTTCAAATACATTTTGAACAACTTATTGACTTTCACCAAACTATATTTATCGGTATTTTCTTTGTCGTTGGAAACTTAGTATCGGCGTATGCATCAGATATATACAAAAAGTATTTATTAAACCGTTGGTGCTTAGATAAAAGCTTTTTATTCTTGGGGGGGATCGCAACCATTGCATTTTTACTTATGTCTTTCCAAAGTGTTTATGCGGTTTTTGTAGGTTTTTTAGTTCTTTGCTCATTCAAATCTATATACAGACCTGTAATTAGTGCAAACATAATGACGGCACTAAGAAATAGAGCTTATTTGTCCACCGCCATGTCAATGACAGCTATGCTATCTGCATCATTAGGTTTGATTTTTAGCTATCTTTACTCGTGGCTCTTTACAAGCTTTGAAGCAATAAACTTAACGCTATCATTTTTAATTTTTGGAGTATTTATTATATCTTCTTTTGCTATTCGACATTATAAAGAAGATATTACTGAACTGTTCGAAGCTAGATCAATGTCTTCCAAGAAACACTTCATTAAAAGAACATATTCAAATTGGACATATATTCAGGAGTATCCTGATACAAGGTATATTAATCAACTTTTTCTCGAGGAAAAAAATAGAAATTATCCATCACCTAAATTGTTAGCACATTATAATAATAAAATTGAGTGGGAATACATTAGCGGAGAACTTTTGTCAAACCTTTGTAGAGAGGAACAATTACATATTGTTTCAATTATTAGTAATATTTGTAAAAAACTTAATAAAAATGATAGCCAATCAATTATAATTCACGGTGATCTTCATCCGGATAACATATTAGTTATAGATAAATCTATATATGTAATAGATTGGGATCTAGCTGAAGTTGGAGAACCGCTATTTGATGGTTTAACATTTATAACTAGTCCAAAACTAGATATGACAAATAATGAACGTATAGAATTCATATCAGACACATTTAATATTACCAAGTCTGATGCAGAAAAGGAAATAAAAGAGTTTTTGTCTAGTAAAAGCATTCACTTCTCATCATTGATTAAAAATGGTTTGAGCAACTCATATTTATTGGAAATAGCTGATTCTTACAAGCAGTTAGCTGAAAAATTTCAAATGGAAGTAACGTATGAGCCTTAAGACAGTGTATGTAAATTCAGGGTGTAATGCCAAATGTTACCATTGTCCTTATGGTAGCGCTCCATCTTTATTAACAGAAAATGCATCTAATGAGATATCTAATTCTTCTGAAGGTATAATTTTATTTTCAGGAGGTGAACCCCTAGAACTGAAATTTAATGAAATAAAAGATTTAATTAATGATTGCTTAAAGAATTATAAGATATTCAGAATTGCTACTGGGGGACATATCCCATTAAATTATATCGCTAGAAATCTAGCATCAATACCTTTGTTTTCAGGATTTTCGATTGGTACTGATGTTATTATTAAAAGTAGAAACAATAACTTCGCTAAATATTCATTGATATGGTCTGAAAATATTAATATATTAGATGATTTAAACATAAATTATTCAATAACTATTTCTCTATCAAAAGATATTGGAGAAGATTTTTTTCTTTCATATATATCGATTGGGAGTCCTGACTTTATTATGATAAACTCTATTGATAGTATAGGTACAGGAAGAGCTAAAGATTGCAAACTAAGGCTTGAAAATATGGGATATATGGTGGTTTATGGATATCTTGCTTAGATTACACGTGAAGGAATACCCAATAGAGAGTCCAATAAAGACAGCTTCAGGTACAATAAAATCAAAAAAAGAGCTGTTGATTTCATTTGAAATTGATTCAAAAATTCGTTTCGCTATTGAAATTCCATTATCTCCTAGTTCTGGTGAGAGTTACGAAGAACTGGTATCAAAATTTGATGCAAAAAACTATAGGAAGTCGGAACATACTATGAATGCTATTAGTTATTTCATAGGCATGCATCTTCGCCCCCATAAACTACATAAATTTAAGAGTGAATTGAGCTATAAAACAATAGGGATTTCAGACAATTTTATGGGCTATTTAACGAGTGATATCGTCAAAATTAAGGCATCGCCTGATTCCTTAGAAAGTGTAAAAGATTTATTGATAAACAAGCCCCCCCAAACACAATGCGTTGTAGATTTCAATTCATCCCTATCTCCCAAAGCGTTAAATGAAATACTTTGTATTTTTCATGAATTTGATATTTACGGCTATGAACAACCGTTACGACCAGGACTAGATTCAAATTTGGTAGAAACTCAATCCAATTTATATATAGCCGATGAATCTTTACCTATAATTGGTTATGATAATTTGTTAAGATATGGATATCGAGGTTTTATATTCAAAACATTCAGAAACAGTTTTAATAGCCTTAAAAAGTGTAATGAAAATAAACACAACTTATTTGGTGTGGTTGGTAATAATATGTCTGGTGCATTTGATATACAATTTAGTGCTATAATAAATGAATACATGCCTGTAAAAATTAATAATTACTCAGTCCAATCATTCTTCAAAACACATCCTTTAAATGATGAAAATATTTATATGATCTACTCTGGAGTTATCGAGTTGACTACAGTTGCAATTGATTATCTCGGCAAGCTACCTGTAGTGTCTTCTTTTACATTAAGCCAGAAGAAAACTTTGCCCTCCATCTAATCGTAGATATTAGGTGGAGAGCAGAGCTTCTCAAAGAAGCCCTATTGATTTCAGTTTAAATTAGTCACCGCGAAATCGAAGTAAGCTCTCCACTTCGTCTAGTTCGAGTTGCAATGCCTCAAGCATAAGTCTCCCACTTAAACTCGATTCAGGTGGGATCAAAACGGCACAAAAGCATCTGTCCTTCCCGGTAACACCTAGCCATAGTGCAATTTAAGTTTTTCAATCGTAGCCATCACCTCATCATGAGACTGACGGTAAAGGTGTAACACCTTGAATCGGAACCAAAGTGGTGTGGTTTGCGCATTTACAGTACTAGGAATAGTTCGCTGGCTTCTTGATGGTAGAGAAGTTTGGCTACTCTGCCGCAGACATTACCTTGCTGTTTTTGATCAACTATGTCTTTAACTTCTTGTTTGCGAAGCGAATCGGCCGCTTCATCGGCGTTATTGGTGAGCGTAAAGCGCTGATGTTTGAGTACGTCGGTTTGATCTTCGTGTTCGTCGGGTACGGTTTGGTGCAAACGGCAGAGTGGGCGGCAGCATTGTATGTTGTCGATCATTTATTTTTCGCGTTAGCGCTTGCGATTAAAACCTACTTCCAGAAAATTGCCGATCCTGCCGATATGGCGTCGACCGCAGGCGTTGCGTTTACGATTAACCATATTGCTGCAGTTGTAATACCTGTTACGTTTGGTGTCATCTGGCTTGTTTCACCTGCGAGCGTATTTTACATCGGCGCTGGTATGGCAGCAGTGAGCTTGCTGTTGTCACTCAATATTCCAGCGAAGCCGGAAGAAGGCAACGAAACTCGCTTGTTGAAGTGGAGTTAAGTTGGTACTCACTATCTAATCATTAAAGCGAATACCTGTAATTAGACTCGCTAAAAAGGGTGCTTATGCGCCCTTTTCTTTTTATTGCAAATAGATAATCCCTCCAATGGTTGTCAATGCATGCCACGTCCGTTAGGGTTTAGAACTAAGTATTTCGAAATAACTTGGGCATAACTGACGCGAAACAATAAGAGGGGAGCTATACAGTGCAGATACATGGCAGAGAGTTGGATTTAGATCTAGGAAGCCGTCACATCGTTATTCAGCGCCGCTATGAGGCGTTAGGTGCTGCAAACGACCTACTCATTGCTATTTGGTTTTTAATTGGTAGCTTTTTCTTTTTGAATGATTCGTTGATTGAAAGTGGTACTTGGCTTTTCATTGTAGGCAGTGCGCAGTTGATCATTAAGCCCCTGATAAAACTGATGAGTTTAGTTCATGTTGGTCGTTTGAATAAGCAACTTTCTGGCACATCAGCGAGCCGCTGAAATTACCGCTTCTTTTGAATACTTGCAAGCAAGAAGCCAACAGGCGAGTTATCGAGGGGAAAGACGGAAGATAACGTGGTCACAACACTAACCACGTTATGTTCAGTTTGAAGCTTCAGAATTTAAAACGGATACCAGAACAGTTGTGTGTCCATCACACGCTTGCTGATCGCAGCAATCACTATCACCGCAATCCCAGCCATGCAGATCATATCGGCTTTGGTCAGTGGTTTTAAGCTGTACCAAGTGCGAGAGGAGTGGCGGCCAAAACCACGTAGCGTCATCGCGTTTGAGATTTGATCGGCTCTGTCTAAACTAGAGAAAATCAGAGGTCCAAGAATCTTCGCGACGTTCTTCATACGATTGAACAACGGAGCCTTCTTGCTCAGTTCTACTCCGCGTGCTTGTTGCGCGTGCATGATGTTAACAAAGTCCTTTTTCACTTCCGGCAAGTAGCGCAGCGTTAAGCTTACGGCATAGGCGATTTTGTAAGGTACACCCAAGCGGTTCAAGCTGGCTGAAAACTCCGTCGGGTGAGTGGTAAATACAAACACCAACGCGATTGGAAACATGCTGAAGTATTTCAACGTCACTGTTACTAGGTAAAACAACGTCTCTTGAGTGAGCGAGTAATTACCGGGTAACGAGAGTAAAACCGTTGATGAGCCCATGAATTCAGTACCTTGTTGCGGTGCTAACGCGAACATAAACAGGGCATTGATCAGTAATACCGTGCCTGTACCGAATAACAGCGGTTTGTAGACATGAAAGGGCACTTTGGTCATTTTCAGTAAGCCTAAACCAAGCACGATCAACAGTGCGATGATTCGCAAGTCAAATGTGGTCAACACCACCGTTACCCAAGCAATGAAAAGCAAGAACTTAGTAATGCCATTCAACTTATGAAGTGGTGATTGGGTATCGATGTAGTTGATACCAAACTTCATCTTATTGTCTTTCATGCCACCGCTTTCTCTAGTTGGTTTACGTCGTCGCTTTTTTGTTGGCGGTGCGCTTTTTCTACATTGATAAAGTGCTGCATAAAGCCATTGGTGTCTTCGATGCCAACTTTCGTAGCCAACTCAAACAGACTTGTTGTGGTGAGGTTTGCTTGGTCTAGTAGCTCTGGACTGCTGAATACCTGCGTCATTGGTGCATCCGCGACTAATTTACTGTCTGCAATCACGATAGAGCGCGTGGTGTATTCCAGCACTAAATGCATGTCATGAGAGATGATCATCACGGTTACGCCCAACTCGCGATTGAGCTTTTCGATGAAACTCAGCATAGACGTGTAGTTTCGATAGTCCTGACCTGCCGTCGGTTCATCAAGGATCAGAAGCTCTGGTTCCAATACCAAAATTGACGCAATGGTTACGCGCTTTTTCTGGCCGTAGCTCAATGCTTCGATTGGCCAGTGGCGGTATTTGCTCAAACCGCACAGCTCAAGGACTTCAAGTACTTGAGCTTCGATTTGTTTCTCTTCAACGCCACGATTACGGAGGCCGAAGGCCACTTCGTCGAAAATCATGTGATGGGAAATCATGTGATTCGGGTTTTGCATCACCACGCCCACTTTCTGGCTGCGCTCGAAGATGGTCAGTTCGTTAAGATCTTGACCATTCATACTCATTGAGCCGCTATCCGCTTCAATAACGCCCATAATCAGTTTGGTGATGGTCGATTTACCCGAGCCATTTTTGCCAAGTACAGAGACAAACTCGCCACGCTTGATGTCAAAACTCACGTCTTCTAACGCGTTTTTCTCACCGTCGTAAGAATAGGTGAGGCCACGGACTTCAAGCAAAGTCTCGGCTGGCGTTTTGGGCGGTTGTGCTGTTGAACCATCAAACCATGCTTGTACTGCCGGTTTATATTGCTCCAACGGTAAGGTAGTTAAGCTAGAAGGTTTTGCATCGCCCTCAATCGCGTAGCCTGCTTCTTTCAGTGCTGAAATATAAAGCGGTTCGCGGATGCCGTAATCTTCTAGCAGAGGCGACGCTAAAATTTCATCTGGCGTTGTATCGGTAATGATTTCGCCGCTTTCCATCAAGATAATACGGTCAACTGAGCAATGCAGAACGTCTTCAAGACGATGCTCAATGATTACGATGGTTTTGCCCGTTTCGCGGTGTAGATCATCGATGATCTCGATGGTTTTTTTACCCGTTTTAGGGTCAAGCGCAGCTAGTGGTTCATCAAACAAAAGGATATCGACGTCATCGACGAGAATGCCCGCCAAAGAAACACGCTGTTTCTGGCCGCCTGATAAATCGTGGGGTGAGCGTTCTAGCATCTGTTCCAAGTCGACCATTTTGGCCGTGGCTTTGACCAATGGGTACATGTCGATGTTAGAAGTTAGCTGGTTTTCCAGCGCAAATGCAATGTCTTCGCCAATGCTCAAACCGACAAATTGGCTGTCCGTATCTTGGAGTACGGTGCCTACTTGCTCGGTGTATTGGTGCATGTCGAAAGGGGCGGTGTCTTGACCATTGATGATCAATGTTCCACTGGTTTCCCCTTTGATTGCGTGTGGGATCAGTCCGTTAAGACATTGCCCAAGAGTAGATTTACCACTACCACTTGGACCGATAATGACGATTTTCTCTCCTTTCTCTATCCTTAGATTGATATTTTTTAGCGTCGGTTTGTCCAGCGACTCATATCTAAAAGAGAAGTTAGAAAATTCGATTGTCATTCGACATTAAGCCTCTGTTAAGTTACGGCTTTGCTTGTTACGTTTAGCGACAGACTTAAGAATGAAGAAGCCAACAATAGCAATAAGAATGGTGTTACCGATCGCGATAATAGAAAGCTGGGTAAACACTTTAGTGAACGGTTCTGCGTATAAAATCGTGTCGAGGAATGCAGAGCAACCGTAACCAAATACGTTGCCTAATAGTGCAAGTACCACGAATAACGCGAAGTCTTTCATATTGAAATCGCCTTTCTCTAAACGGTAGCGCGTTAGAGAAGGGAATAGACCGATAATCAAACCAACAATACCTGAACCAAGTACCCAAGTGAGCCATAGGCCCCAACCAGCAAATAGGTCAGTAACCCAGTGACCAATAAAACCAACCAAGAAGCCAACAAGTGGTCCAAATAGTACTGAGAACAATGCTAATACTGCCATGGCTGGTTTTAGCGTTGTGTTTGCAAACACAGGGATGCCAAACATAGGTAAGCCGCCGATACCGTAAAGAGCAGCACCGATTGCAATAACCACAACAGTTTTAGCGGAAAGATTCATAGATAACCTCAGTTCAATAGTCGATTTTAAAGAACGTTTAATTGTTTTGTCGGAAAGCGTTAGTTATTTGATTGTGTAACATATATTCAAAACAACCAAGCTGCTTATTGTTTGCTCTATTTTTCTTCAGGAAATGTGTGATTTGATTCACGCATCCCTTTGACTGGCTTTGGTTTTAGCAAGCATTAAAAATAAGGCGCGCATTATACAGAATATTAATAAAAGTGGGAATGCTATCTATCTGGATGGCTAGAATGAATCAGGGGCTGATCGTCAGCCCCTGATTACACGGTTTGATGTTATTTTTACCAATAAATGAATGCGCTATATGTTCATTAATGGTCGAGGTATAAATAGTTCTGCCAGCTCTTCATACGAATAAGCACTTTGCGCATCACTGATACGTGAGTAAAGCTGTCTGAATAAACTGCAACTTCAACCGCAGTACCCATTGGTAAGTGGTATCCACTCAAGTCGTCGGTAATTTTCAGCTTCGCAAAAACACGTCCGCTCGTGCGCAAGGCATCAGTCCCGAGCAGAGCGCCTCGCGCTTGAATTTGGCTTTCACCAATGGCTGGAATCACGTCAATGACTTCGCCACGGAACACTTTGCCCGGAATTGCGCGGAACATAAATTCTGCTTCAAAGCCTGGCTTCAAGCGTTGTAATGAGTTCTGTCTGAATGCCGCGGTGTACGTAATGTCTTCGGTATGTACGAAGGTCATTGCCGGGGCAAGTGGCAACGGCACAGCCATAACACCAGGACGCAAAGCCAATTGCGTAACGTAACCATCGGTTGGCGCACGAACGACGGTTTGCTCTAAGTTAAACTCTGCTTTACGCAGCTCGGCAAGAAGTTGCGCGACTTGGGTATTTTCGCCTCCGATTTCAGAGTCCAGAGCGATTTGCGCTTGTTCTTGTTGCAAAATCGCAACGTCTAACATGGCTTCTGCCGCTTTATACGCTTGGCGTCGAGTATCCAAATCTTGTTCAGTAAACGCGCCACGATCAAAGCCCCTTTGATATCGGCTAAATTCCCTTTGTGCTTTATCTCTGTCCGCTTGCGCTTTCAATACAGCAGCTTCTGCCTCTCTTAGATCAGACTCTAAGCCCAACGCACCTTGGCTTGCTTCTTTGACTTTCGCTTCCAGGCGAGCAACTTCTGCTTCAAAAGGCACAGGATCGATTTTGAAAAGAATATCGCCCGTTTTGAGCGGTTGGTTGGCCTGGACTGGCACTTCCACCACGCGGCCACGCACGCCAGAGACGATAGGCGTAGTCGGGAACACTTGGTTACCTAATTGAGTAAATGGGTGGTTGTAGTTCATAAGCAGCACGAGTGTGCCCACTAACACTACGCCGCCAAGTACGGCGGTTGGAACGGTCCATTTGTTTAGAGGAATATTGAAAATTTTAAAAATGGCAATACAAAGAGCTGCGTAAGTCAGAATCAGCAATAAGTCCATTATTCGTCCTCTTTACTTTGTTCAGGCAAAGGCTTTTGCTGAATCTTTTGTTGTTTCAACATCGATACTTCGTTTTTGAGTTCGTTGACTTCATCGATGAGTTCTTCAAGGCGGTGATGAATGTCGTGTGTTTCTTGTTCTAGTTGTTTAAAACCCCAGCCGCGTTCCTTGCGCCATAATGTTGCCCAGATCCATAAAAATGGCCACAGCGCATGCAAAGTGAAAAGGCTGACCCAGCCAGCGTAGTGAATTGCGTCTTGGTGCGGGTGCTCTCTCTCTTTGGCGATTTCATATGGAATATCATGGATGACAATGATTCCGTAAAAGATCACTAAAGCAACGAAGATGAGTAACCCAAGTGCAAAATAGTCTAGAAACATCTTACCTACCTGTGCGTATTGCGAAATGGAAAATCTACGTAAATTAACAATTTAAGTATTTGTCTTAACTACAGATGAATCAAGCGGTTTTTATTTAGGAATTATGTTTATGCGATGTAAGTATCCACTGATGTTTATTGGCAGTTAAGGTGTTGCTGAGTACTTATTTAAACAAGCAGTGAAGTGATATAGGAAGGATAAGTAAAAAGTATACTAAAGCCCCAGGTGTCAACCGGGGCATGGTTTAAAGTTCGGTACAGACTTGGTTTCTGCCATTGGCTTTGGCGCGATAAAGAGCTTTGTCTGCACGATAAAAAGTTCGCTGAGTATTCTCGCCTTCTCGATGCAAGGTAATCCCTATGGATACGGTCAGCCCCCGTTCACCAAGAATATCCTCCCAACCATATTGATAAATCCGTTCACGATAATTCTCGGCATGCATTTCTGCGCGTTCCAGTTGGGTATTCTCAAGGATCACGAGGAACTCTTCACCACCAAATCGTACGCACGATGCGCCTTTAAATCTGAAGTAGGACGCCAGTTCCTGTGACACGCTTTTGATCGCTTTGTCGCCCACCAAGTGGCTTAGTTCGTCATTGATGGATTTGAAGTGATCGATATCGATGACCATCAATGCAAATGCAGTATCGTGCAGAAGTAGATCTTTTAGTTTAACTTCTAACCAGCGTCGGTTGTGTAAAGACGTAAGTGGATCGGTAAAGACGTCCTGCTGTAGCTGAGCAACAGTATTTTTATGCTGCTTGGTGGTTTCTTTTAGTTCTTTGTTTTCTAGCTCTGACAAAATGAGTTTGAGTTGTAACTCAAAGCGTGAAAGTCGGCGTAGTTGAGCAGACCCTAACTCACCGATCGGAATATGTTTTACAAGATCAGATTCGATTCTATGCGCTTTTTTTTCACAATTTAATGCTTCTTGATACAACCCTTGAGAGGCGTAAACTTGACTCATCGCGTTATAAAAATGCTGAGTAACGATAGGAGATAGCTGCTTTTGAATCCTTTTACTGATGGAGTCCAACGTTAAATTAGCTAAAGAAGTGTGCCCTACACCGTTTAGACAATACGCAGTCTCAATTTTGACCATCGTGGATAACCAGTATGTCGTGGCACTACCCGTTGTATACTGAACATTCGAAATAGCCAGCAACGCATTGGGGTAGTCTTCTTGCAGACGATGTAATTTGGCTCGGTAGAGGTGAATTTGTGCGGCGAGGTTTTTATCACTGACGAGAATGCTCAGTTCTTCACATTCACTCAATAGTTCTTTGGCGTCTGCGGTACGGTTCAAGCTGATATAACAGGCAAGCATGTACAGCTTGTAACGAAGGCGTAGGGATCGACTGCCAATAGCGTGATCGATAGCATCTATTTTTTGATAATAACGTAATGCACGTTGGTGATCCCCATAGGCATCGCACAAATTACCCATTCCAATAATGGCCAATACGTACTCATCAATATAGCCGTACTCGACGGCGATATTGGTTGAAGCAACATACTCGGTTAATGCCGCATTGTAGTCACCTACTTCAACTAAACGCTCACTCAAGCTTGCTTTCACAGAAAGAATATCTTCTACATCTTCTGGTAAAACAAGCAACTCAAGCGCTTGTTTCAATTCACTAATGCTGTCGTTGAGCTGTTTGATCTCTCTTCGATACTCGGCGCTAATGATATAGCAATGCGCTTTCTCTCGGTTTGTTGACGCAATATGTAACCCTATGTGTTCCCATAGCGTAATCGCTTCTTCACCTGAAACGGAAGAAGGATCGATACCTGCGTCAGTCACCTTGCTAAGCAGTTGTTCCATTCTTCATTACCTCAATATAACTTTCTTCGAGCTGTTCTAACGTGAATGGGAAGGTCAGGATATCTTGCAAATACAGTATCGGTTTCGGGCCTTTGATTCCGCGTCGCTTCCATGGATAGATGTCTAACATCGCTTGGACAGTGCGGTAGACCTCTTCTGCTGCTTGACCTTTTTCTGCAATTAACATTGCTAGCCTGTTACTGGAAATTCTCGAGATGAGGTCGCTGGAGGTTGTCAATGCATGAACGAGCTCGGTACAAACATCGAGAACTTCGGGGTTTGAATGCTGAATCATAATGATGGCGTGGTTAGAGCGTTTGAGCTCCGTTTTAAACAAAACTAACTGTTCCCACCAGTAGGTCTCAGAAACGACATTAGAGAACTGTTTTTCAGGGTCGTATTCGTGTTGAGAGCGAATATGATTGATCAGCTTACGTGCTCGCTGCTCTAGTTGGCGTTTAGAGCCTCTTGCTTTATCCATGCTGATTCGATGAGTTTGTTCTTTGAGCATTTTGAGTGCGTGCTTACGGTATTTCTTGAACGCGTTAAACGCAGACTCAAAGTCACCTTGTTCTTCAGCGACTCGTGATTGTTGGAAGCAAATTTGGCTGAGTAGCTCACCGTGGTCGAAACTGAGTGCAGACTCTTCTGCTGCAAGTAGCAACTTGGCAGCGCTGTCTGTATTTTGGCGCAAAAGCTCAAGTCTTGCTCGGCTAATAAAAGAGTGTGCTTTCATCCAAACGAGGTCATGCTCAATGGCGAGCTGGTGGGCTTTTTGGGTGGCTTCTTCGGCCGCATCAAGGCGTTCTAGTCCAAGCAGTGCTAACCCTTTAAAGTCCCAGATCTCGGCTTGCCACGTACTGTCATCATGATCTTTTAATACTTCGGTTGCTCCATCCAGTACCGTAAGCATCTCGACAAACTTATTTAGTAAGTAATAGTCCCAAGCTAATAGGATGCGCGCTTTGCCTTCTAACCAAGCAATACGAACATTGTTTGCCACTTTAACGGCTAACTCATGAGTTGAAGCGGCAAGTTGGTGTTCATTAGTGATGCGCCATACATTACCAAGCCCAATTAGAGATTCGATTTGAATTTCAACATCATCAACAAGAGCAGATTGTTCGAGCGCATTAATCCAATATTGTTGCGCGGAATAATACTTTGCTTGGCCCCAATATTGGAGTGCAAAAAGATGGAGAATTTCCGGGAGATGATCGTCGGTTTCAAGCTGTGTTTGTTTGCTGTAAGCGTCTTTGACGAGTTTTAAGCCTTGTCGGTAATCCATTAGGCACCAACAGCATTGCGCCATGATGAGTAAGGCTTTGATCTCTCCGTCCACAAATAAAATTTGTTCCGCGCGGATACGATATTGCTGCGCAATATTAAAGGTATGTTTAGGGGCCGATTTTATTTGGCCTTTAAGCTTAGTGAGATCATCTTCTAGCTGAATTTGGTTTTTATCCAACGTTCACATCCATGACTATCGAACTGGAAATCACACCTAATATTAAGTGGTTAGATGCATGTTTCTTTACCAAAGCGATGCGGATAACGTTTTGGTAAACGATCAGGGGCCGTAATGTATACCGTTACAACCCCTAATTACTACATCTAAATTACCAATAGAATAGCTACGATAGGAGCTGTTTGATTGTCAAAGGTGCATCAGAGACTTCCAACCTTTGTGCAGCGGTAAGACCTTGTTTATCCTGATAGCACAAATTATGCCAAGCTCTGAATATATCTAAAAGAGGTAAAATACCAGCAGGTCGTAATTTGCGACGTGGCTCGTTAATGAAGCTTTCGAAAAGAATCTGAAAGCGGTTTTGATAAAACTTCACATGACGAGTTGTCGCAACGTTAAACCATTTTTCAGGCTCATTTTGATCGCCAGCGAGGTAGCAAATGCCTTTGTGGTTTTCGTTTTGACTAGAGATTGCCCAACGATCGCGCCACCAACTCATATAGGCGATATCGACTTTGCCAAAGGGAGTGCTCATGTCCCAACTAGCGTCCTCTTCTACGTACATCAAGTCGACACTTTTCTCTTTAATACGAGGTAAACAAACGCTCAGTGCAGCTGAACGTAGTAGGGGATCTTGAGGCATGTATAGAGATACACGTTTGTTTGGGCAGCACATATCAAGTACGTGCAAATAGTGTGCATACGAGGTGTATGGCGGACGGACTAATGCCCCTTTTGAAGGGTAATGAAATACAGATAGATTACCAAGAGGGTCTTCTACGTTACCGCGAGCCAAAATTGTTTGGTATTTTTGGTCAATTCGCTCTCTGAGGTGATGAGAAGGTTCCGCAAGCGGCTCACTTGCTTCCGCTACGTACTCCTGGGAAACAAAACGAGACACCTCATCGTAAGGATTATGATCGAGCGTTGCGATTGGCTCTTCATCAGCGGAATAATTGACGTGCTGGCAAAGAATATAGCCAGAATGCGCTTCGCCAGAAACAATCCAATACACACCATTATTGCTGTTCGGTTGCAATGCAATATAGTTTGAGGCCAATTCATAATGCGTTGCGTGGTTTACCCAGCGCGCATCAATGGTTGCCAGCTTGCGGCGGCAGCGGCTAGCTATGTGGTCAACATGATCGTAAAAGGTTTTTGGGTTAATACTAAGCTTACGGCAGATTTCTCGTACGGAATATCCCGTAAACAATAAACCCATCAAGTTCTCTTGAAATTGAAGCTTCTTGTTGGCACCAGACCACTTGTCGACAAAGGTACTTTGACACACTTTACAGCGGTAACGTTGGCGATCGCCGCTGTAACCGAAAGCGTGATAGAGGTGTTTGTGAGTGTGGACAGAGAGTCCAAAGTTGTCGCAATCATCATTACGGCAAGCAGGCAACCCGTCACTGTGGACGTGCCGCAGGCGATGAAGTTCGTTCACGACATCGCGATTATTAAGTAAGGGGGGGAAAGCTCCACATTCACGGCATACCATCGCCGGACGCTTAGGGTTCGCATGTTGCAGAACGTAACGCTTTGCATCACTCAATCCAAAGTTGTCACACGCCAATGTTTTACAAAAGTTGAGTTGTAACCCATCTGCGTCTTTTGGCAGTTCGCCGTTAGACACAATCGCCCCCTCGGGATAATTCGGGCAGCCAGCATAACTCTGGCTGCAAATTATTACTTACTATTTGTTCTTAGATGTTGATTGCAGTTTCTAGTGCAACTTTCATCATGTCGTTGAACGACTTCTGACGCTCTTCTGAGCTTAGTTTTTCACCACGGATGATGTGGTCAGAAACTGTCAGGATAGTCAGTGCTTTCGCGCCTAGGTCAGCTGCTACGCCGTAGATACCAGCCGCTTCCATGTCTACACCTAGGATGCCTAGTTTTTCCATCTTCTCGAAGATGTCTGCTTCTGGTGTGTAGAACAGATCTGCAGAGAATACGTTACCTACTTTTACAGGCACTTCCTGAGCGCGTGCTTGGTTAACCGCTTCTTCTAGAAGACCGTAATCAGCGATTGCTGCGAAATCGTGGTTGTTGAAACGGATACGGTTAACTTTAGAGTCTGTAGAAGCACCCATACCGATAACAACGTCCATTAGTTTCACGTCGTCACGTACTGCACCACAGCTACCTACACGGATAACGTTTTTCACGCCGTATTCAGCGATTAGCTCGTGTACGTAGATACAGCAAGACGGGATACCCATGCCGTGGCCCATTACAGAAACTTTTTTGCCTTTGTAAGTGCCAGTAAAGCCGAACATGTTGCGAACGTCACAAACTTGTTTCACATCTTCTAGGAACGTTTCAGCGATGTATTTAGCGCGCAACGGGTCGCCTGGCATCAGAACTGTTTCAGCGAAATCACCTGGTTGTGCGTTAATGTGTGGGGTTGCCATAAGTGCTCTCCAAAGTTTTGTTTTGATAAAACGCCTCTATTATAGAACGCTATTACCAATTCTGTTGAACTTGTTCGTTTTCGTTGAGGCAATAATATCGGGACGTACAGTAGCCCCTTGAGAGCTTAGTCACAAAAACCACGCATTTAGAAACTGCAACTCCTATTGATAACTAAATCTGTTGAAATCAAAAGAGCAATCGATTTGCTTTTGAGCAGTTTGTCGATTGCGCGCACAAATTCTTTGTTTTTGGGCCAAACTTTTTTCTGAAAGCTGGTTGATCGAAATACTTTCGAGTGAAGTAAAACGATTAAATTGTACAACTTATTTTCTTGTACAATCTGGAAAGGCTTGCTATAAGTTATACAACAAAAATTTTTGTATAGGGATGCGTCATCATGGAATCTTCAATCAAAGTAGGTATCAGTTCGTGTGTTTTGGGTGAACGAGTGCGTTTTGACTCTGGTCATAAGGTGAGCAACTTTGTGACTAAAGAGCTCAGCCCGTATTTTGACTTTATTTCGGTATGCCCTGAAGTCGGCGTAGGTATGCCAGTACCCCGTCCAACCATTCGTCTTGTTTCTAATGAAGAGCGTGTTGCATTGGTTGAAACCAAAAATCCAGAAAATGATCATACCGACAATATGCTCACTTACTCGGCCAATAAAGTAGATGAACTTCAAAGCGAGCAGCTTTGTGGTTACATCGTTTGTGCCAAGTCACCAACTTGTGGCATGGAGCGAGTCAAGGTTTACAGCAAGAACAGTGCTGCGAAAGAAGGTGTTGGCTTGTATACACAAACATTGATGCAAAAAATGCCTTGGTTGCCTGTTGAAGAGGATGGCAGACTTAACGACCCTGTATTGAAAGAAAATTTTATTACTCGAGTATTTTGTCTAAATGACTTTTACGACTCGATGGATGGTGAGCCTACTCGTGGCAAAATCATCGACTTTCATTCGCGCTACAAACTGACGTTAATGGCACACCACCCAGAGTCATACCGCTCCCTTGGCCGCTTAGTCGCTGATGTCGCTAATTATGAAATTGAAGACTTTTACCAAGAGTATCGTTTAGGACTGATGAAGGCGTTAACGAATCGGGCTAGCCGCAAAAATAACACAAATGTGTTGATGCATTTACAAGGGTACTTCAAACGCTCATTAACCAAAGAAGAAAAAGAAGAGTTAGCGACAGTGATTCACGACTACCGTATCGGAATGCTGCCTCTGCTAGCACCACTTACATTGATTAAGCATTACTTAAATACTTACCCAGACGAGTATTTATCAAAACAGAAGTTTTTAGAACCGTATCCGCAGGAGATGAGATTACGCTATGGTTTGTAGTTCAGAAGAAAAACTATACGCGATCCGAGATGTCGCAGAAATCACGGGTGTAAAACCAGTTACGCTGAGAGCTTGGCAACGAAGATACAACTTGATCCAACCTCAGCGAACTGAAAAAGGACACAGACTCTATCGCCAGCAAGATCTCGATACGATTCGCGAAGTCCAGAGTTGGCTCGCGAAGGGGATTTCGATTGGTAAAGTGAAGGGGCTGCTAGGAAAAAGCGCCGATGTCGAAGTCAAAAACGAGGTTCGCACACTCGAAGAAGTTGAAAACATGCTGCTTGCGCTGTCTACCCTGAATCGAGGAAAAGCAGAGAGTTTACTTGCCTCTGTTCTTAAAGAGTACCCACTAAAACTCGTTATCGATCAGTTTATTAGCCCAATATTTGATGCGCTAGATATGGTAAAAGGATCGTTGCGATCCTTGCAGGTGGGGTTATTTCAGACTTGTTTAATCACTCGACTTGCCCTTGTAATCGATTCTGAAAACAAAGCCGCTTCCAAAGGAAAGTGTCTGCTCATTAGCTTTGAACAAAACAGAGAATCTGAGAGTTGGATTCAAGCAGCGAAGCTTTGTGAACAAGGGTATCACACGACTTTGATCGATAAGGTTGATGATGTTTCTGGTCTACTAGATCATGAGGTCATTGAAAATGGTTCGTTTATCTACCTTTTCTCCAATAAAGCACTAGCTGCTAAACAAGTAGCGTCCATCAAAATGCTTCACGCACAGCTAGGTGATCGGATGGGGTGCTCTGAAGTGATAGAGAAATTACACCTAATTTAGTAGACAAAAGATAGGAGCTACCATGATTTTAGTATGGTTTCGACGTGACTTGCGTACGTTAGACCACACGGCACTCAAAGCGGCATTGGATTCAGGGCAGCCTGTCGTCGCTTGCTTTATCGCGACGCCAGAGCAGTGGCGGGAGCATCACATGGCGCCGATGCAGGCAGACCTCATTGCTCGTCGCTTAGCTTGTCTTAACGAGGAGCTTGAAAGCCTTAATATTCCCTTTTTGTACAAAGAGGTACCGTCGTTTTCCGATTGTACAGATGTGATTAGTGGGTGGGCGGAAACACTTGAAGCCACGTCTGTCATGGCAAACATTCACTATGAGGTGAACGAACGAGAGCTCGATACACAAGTAAGTGAAGCGTTAGCTTCTCACGATATCGAATTTGAACTGTTTCATGACAAATGTGTGCACGCGCCAACGACGGTTCTTAATAAGCAAGGCGAATATTTTAAGGTATTTACGCCATTCAAGCGTGCTTGGTTAACGCAGTTCCATATGCCGACGGTAGTAAAACCTCACGAGCAAGCGCTACTCAATAAAAAGGTACTCGAACAATTAGAGTCGGCTCGATTTAATTCAAGCTTCACATTTAGCTATCCTCGAGAATCCAGTGAAGACTGGCTGGCTTCGACTAATGATATTTTGAAGCAGCTTAGGGAATTTGCACGGGAGCGCAGTGACGCGTATCAAAGCGAGCGAGACTTTCCAGCTATTGATGGCACTAGCCAACTGTCTCCATACCTTGCGATTGGCGCGCTATCACCAAGGCAGTGTATTGCTCGTTTGTATGCTGAAAATCAACAAAATGACCTTACAGAAGGGAAAGCAACTTGGTTAAGTGAGATCATTTGGCGTGAGTTTTATCAGCACCTATTGGTTTTCGAACCAAAACTCGTCAAAGGCAAAGGATTTATCGATTGGGAGGATAAAATCCAGTGGTCCTATGATGAGAAAGCCTTTGAGCGATGGAAGACAGGAACAACAGGATACCCAATCGTTGATGCAGCAATGCGTCAGCTCAATCAAACAGGCTGGATGCACAACCGATTACGTATGATTGTCGCGAGCTTTCTTACCAAGGACTTACATATTGATTGGCGATGGGGAGAAGCGTACTTCATGAGTAAGCTGGTGGACGGCGATTTTGCAGCGAACAATGGTGGCTGGCAATGGTCTGCCTCTACGGGCTGTGACGGGCAGCCATACTTTCGTATTTTCAACCCGATAAGCCAAGGCGAAAAGTTCGATGCTAATGGTGAATTTGTGCGCCACTGGGTACCAGAAATCAAAAGTGTACCGAACAAATACATCCATAAACCTTGGACTTGGGAGGGCTTTTCTTTACTGGAATATCACAAGCCGATGGTTGATCACAAGACAGAAAGAGAGATAACCTTACAGCTCTTTAAAAGTGCCAAGGAATAGAGTGAAATGCTTAGCAAAAAGCGATCAATGAGTTTCGCAAAACGTACCCTGCTATCTGTGTCGTTATCTTTAGTGAGTGGTCTATCATTCGCTAAGATGTACGAATTACCAGAGGATGGAAGCCGTTTAATTGGTCGCCTTGAAAACCACGTCGTGCAAGAAGGCGAAACCATGGCAAATATCGCTAAGCTCTACGATGTGGGTATGCTAGGTTTAATGGCCGCAAACAAAGGCGTGGATCCCTTCTTACCAGAAGAGGGGCATGTTCTTACTATTCCGACACAGCTAATCCTCCCAGACGTACCTTATAAAGGTATCGTTATTAATCTAGCCGAGCTGCGCTTGTATTACTTTCCGAAAGGAGAAGATATTGTCCATGTATTTCCTGTCGGAATTGGCCGAATAGGGCGCGATACCCCAGTAATGACAACGCGTATCAGCCAAAAACGACCGAACCCTACATGGACTCCTCCAGCCTCTATTCGTGCCGAGTACAAAGCAAAGGGCATTGACCTACCAGCCGTTGTTCCTGCGGGGCCTGATAATCCACTTGGTATGTTTGCATTGCGTTTAGCTTACGGGAATGGCGAATACCTAATTCATGGTACCAACAAGGACTTTGGGATTGGTATGCGGGTCAGCGCGGGTTGTATTCGTATGGACCCAAGTGACATTGAGTGGTTATTTGACAAGGTTCGTAACGGTGAAGACGTTAACATCATTAACCAGCCTATCAAAATGACACTTGAGCCTGACAGAAGTGTGTTCTTAGAAGCACATGAGCCTTTGACTCGTAGTAATGGCGAGAAAGATGAACTCAAAGTGCCGAAAGAGTTAAAGTGGTGGCTGGATGAATTCGGTATGAAAAACGTGAAGGCTAAAGCAGCAATCGCTGCACAGAATGGGGTTCCTATCGAAATAACCGCGCCTTAACGGGCGTTAAGACGCGGTATTAAATCTTACTTAGTGTAAGACTGAGCGATGTTATCGATACGCTCGTTAGCACGCTCAGCTTCTTCTTGAGCAGCCATTGCTGCTGCGCCTGATTTTTGAACGTCAGATTGAAGAGCTTGTACGTCTTGGCTTAGTTGGCTAACTTGGTTGCTTAGTTCGTCTAATTTTGCTGCATTTGCTGTAGCTGCGTCATCAGAAGAAGCACAACCGGCTAGTAGAAGTACTGAAGTTGCTGCAGCTGCGATCAACGTTTTGTTCATATAAGAACTCCTTGCTTATAGTGAAAGTCTCGCTACTAACTATTATTTTATACAGTAGCGAGGTTAAATGTGGTTACATTTTATCAGTACATGATGTAGCAAAAGTCAAAAAAACCCAAGAATTTCATGGAGTACCTGACGTCAACTTTTACCTGAACTTAACAAAGTTTAACTACCTATCCTTTATTTCGTTCTCACAACAGTTTTCATAGCAGGTGTATTTGCCACGTTCCTGATATCAATAATTTAGACGATATTGACACAAATGAAAGTTTATTGGCCCAAATAACTGCTATTTAAGTCGTTTTGTTGATGGATAGAAGGCATATTTGAACGGCTTTTCTCTAAACTTCCTGTCCAGCTGCTCATCAAAAAGGCTAGTCTTTACTCTGAACTGAGCCACAAATGATGTTTTACCGTTACTACAGGGAATTAGTTTGTATGATCTCTATCTATACTCCTGTGATTTGCGGTATTATACCGAGCTTTATTTTTTTGCTGCGTTAGAGCGGAAACGACACTACAGAGCGCTCAGACGCTGACTGATTTATTGGAGAATACTTTGCAATTTAAAGATCTAGGCCTAGACAACCGATTGTTGAAGAACCTAAAACACTACGATTTTAAAAAAGCGACTGACATTCAGCAGCAGGCGATTCCTGTTGCGATTGCAGGCAAGGATCTATTGGCATCTTCGAAAACAGGTTCGGGCAAGACTTTGGCGTTTGTATTGCCAATGCTTCATAAGTCTTTAAAGACAAAATCGTTTTCTGCGAAAGACCCTCGCGCGGTAATCCTTGCTCCTACTCGTGAGCTAGCGAAACAAGTATATGGTGAGCTTCGCTCTATGCTAGCTGGCCTATCTTATGAAGCAGCACTGATTTTGGGTGGTGAGAACTTTAACGATCAGGTAAAAGCTCTGCGTCGTTACCCGAAATTTATCGTGGCGACACCAGGACGTTTGGCTGATCACTTAGAGCACCGTTCGCTTTATCTGGATGGTTTGGAAACGCTAATTCTGGACGAAGCAGACCGTATGTTGGATTTGGGCTTTGCACCAGAGCTTCGTCGCATTCATAAAGCAGCCAAGCATCGTCGTCGTCAAACGTTGATGTTCTCTGCGACATTAGATCATGCAGACGTCAATGAAATCGCGGCTGAAATGCTCAATGCGCCAAAGCGAATTGCTATCGGCGTTTCTAACGAAGAACATAAAGATATCACGCAAAAATTTTACTTGTGTGATCACCTAGATCATAAAGAGGCAATTTTAGATCGTGTTCTTTCTGAGGCTGAATACCGTCAAGTTATTATCTTTACGGCAACGCGTGATGATACTGAGCGACTAACAGAAAAGCTGAACGAAAAGAAACTGAAGGCTGTAGCACTAAGTGGTAACTTGAACCAGACTCAACGTAACACCATTATGAGTCAGTTTGAGCGCGCAGTATTTAAGATCCTTGTAACGACTGATGTTGCTTCCCGCGGTTTGGATATTGCAACTGTGACACACGTCATCAACTTCGATATGCCAAAGCATACCGAAGAATACGTACACCGAGTTGGTCGTACTGGTCGTGCTGGAAATAAAGGGGATGCAATCTCTCTTGTTGGTCCAAAAGACTGGGATAGCTTTAAACGTGTAGAAGCATACCTACAACAAGATCTTGAGTTTTCATTGTTCGAAGATTTGAAAGGTAAGTTTAAAGGCCTTAAGCCACCTAAACCAGATTTCCGCAATAAGAAAGCGACCGCAAAGAAAGCTCGCCCTCAAGCGAAAAAATCGGCGAAAAAACCAGCTAAGCGTGACAAGAGCTTCTACAAAAACGTATCTGTGGGTGATGATGTCTTCATCCCTAAGAAAAAACCAGCGGCACCGAGCTCTGAAGAGTAAAAGCTGCTGTAGTTTCCCATTGATTTTAGTTCTTAAAAATCCGAGTGTTCGCACTCGGATTTTTTATGTCTGTCGCTAGGTGAAATAGCGTCTTTCCATACTCACTCGTTAGTCAGCTTTTATATCTGTCTGGTTGTATATAAACAGCATAGAACGCTAATTTAGGAAGTTATTAAGTTTTATAACCTCGGTCAAAGCAAACGTTTTTCCTCACACACTAGATAAAAATCTAACATGATTATGAAAATGATAATTGATCTCATTTTTATTTAAGGGCAGAATACGCGCCATTGTATTAATCCTATAAATGAATTCGCTCTCTATATGAAATTTACTCATGTTTTTTTAGGGCTCATAATTACCTCTAGTTCTGGCTTTGCTGCTGATGATTTCAACTGGCTTCGAGATGATGCTCGTAAAGATGAGCGAGTTCTTACCTACCTAACAGAACAAAACCACAAAACTGAACAGCACCAAAAAAGTTATCAGACGTTGACAAAAAACCTACTAACGCAGTGGGATACCATTGTGGCAGACAAAGGTGATAAGCCATGGTCGATCGTGAGTGGAAGAGAGTGGACGCTAATGCGTCGCGATGGTCGTTACTTACTATTATCCCGTGCGAGTCAACATGCACCAGAAAACGTGGTGTTCGATTTCGATGAACGACAATCTGCGCATCAGTACTACCAACTTGGTCAATGGCAAGTGAATGGTGACACGCTACTTTTCACGGAAGATATCGACGGCAGCGAACAATATCGTGCTGTGGTTGTTGATTTACTCTCCGGTCAATCTACGGAACTGGCGACGCACGTCGATAGTGGCGTATTGTTGTCACCTAACGGGAAAGTGGCATTCCTCGTTGCAAAAGAAAAGCGCACCCAGCGACCTCATCAGATCTTACGTATCTCCACTGAATCTTTAGCAAAAACAGTCCTATGGAATGAACCCAAGTCAGATTGGTTACTTTCTTTCTATCGTGCGGCAGATAGCCGTTATGCTGTGCTGCAAAGCAACAACGAGTCAACAACAGAGCAGAAGCTTGTCGACCTAGAAACGGGCACTGTCTCAGATTCATTGCGAAAGCCTGAAGTGGGTGTGGAATATTACGCGGATGTGGCGAAAGGTTACATTTATCTTAAAAGCAACCTGGAAGGAAAGTTCGCCCTTTACCAAGCCGAACTCGCACCGCTTGGCGCAACATGGCAACGCTTTACCAATCCTCGTGAGCCGCTTGAACAGTTCTACCTTTATGATGCAGGAGTTGTGGCACTTAGTAAGCCAAACAACTTGTCGACATTGACGGTGTATTCTTACCAAGGGCAGGAAAAAGTGATACTGCCATTGGAACACGATGGTAATGTCGCTTGGCTAAGCACATTGGGCGATTTTGAATCAAACAAAATTCGTATCCGAAGCATGTCGATGACTACGCCTCCTCAGTGGGAAGAGTTCGATGTAAAAACGCTGAATAAATCCTTGTACTCTCAAGATGCTTACCAAGACTTTGATAGTCAGCGTTATGTATCCCAACGTATTTTTATTAAGCACGACGGCGTTTCTGTCCCGGTCTCTTTGGCGTATCGCAAAGACAAATTGCACCCACAATCTCCTGTGATGATTTACGGTTACGGCGCGTATGGTTTTACGATGAAACCGTACTTTATGCCTCAGGTTATCAGTTTACTCGACCAAGGTGTGATTTACGCTATCGCCCATGTCCGTGGCGGTGGGTACTTTGGCGATGAATGGCACGAGCAAGGCCGTGGTGTGCGAAAAGCCAATTCTATTGGTGATTTTGTCGCGGTCGCGAAGGCGCTGCAAACATTCGAACGTGGCAATAGAGAGGTTTTCGCCATCGGTTCTAGTGCTGGTGGTACGTTGGTGGCCGGAGCGGTTAATCAAGATCCTAAATTGTTTTCAGGTGTCGTACTTAAAGTGCCTTTTGTTGATGTGGTTGCAAGTATGTCGGATACCTCACTTCCGCTTACCACACAGCAGTATGGCGAATGGGGTAACCCAACCAAACCTGAACAATTGGCGTTAATGAAGGCGTACGATCCGATTCTCAATATCCATAAAAACGCTTACCCACCCATGTTGGTTCAAGTCGGTTTAATTGATCAGCGCGTGCCATATTGGGAAGGCGCAAAGTATCTGGCTAAAGTTTCAGCGTTAAGTGAGCGCAACGGGCCGTACTTGTTGCAAACTGATTTTAATTCGGGCCACCAAATGGACCCACGACAAGCGCAAGAACAACAAGCAAAAGAATACGCATTTCTACTATCACTCATTAAAACATCTAAAGCGGAGCAGTAAATGAAGCTTACCCAAGTGTCAGCGGCAGTACTTTCGGTACTTGCTGCCAGTCAAGTGCACGCCGAATCTAAGGTTTTCTCAATGGAAGAGGTGGTGGTAACCGCCAATAAAATCGATCAGCCATTGTCAAAAGTGGCAGGTAGTGTCGCGGTTATCACAAACGAGCAAATCGAAGAAAGAGGCGAGACCGAGCTATATGACGTGCTGCGTAACGAACCTGGTGTAAGCGTGACGGGCGGTGCAGGAAGTCCGCAAAACATTACCATCCGTGGTATGACGGGTAACCGCATTATGATCGTTCGTGATGGCATTCGTTCTGCGGATGGCTTCGGTGCGAATGACATTAATGATGCCGTTGGGCGAGATACTTTTGATTTATCCAATTTTGAATCGCTGCAAATCATTAAAGGGGCAAGTTCTTCGGTGCATGGCTCTGGCGCGATCGGCGGTGTGGTGATTTTAGAATCCAGCCAGCCGGGTGATTTCTTAAAAGACAAAGACTTCTACACCGATGTTTCCGGTACTTACACCGATATCAGCAACAAGTACAAAGGCACGAGTAATCTAGCTTTCCGTTCCGGTGATACAGAGAGTTTGTTTAACGTTTCATACTGGCAAGGACAAGAGACACGTAACTTTGATGAAGATTTGTATAACCGCGACCTCGATGGTTACAGCGGTGCTTATACGATCAACCACTTTTTCAATGAAGAGGTGATGTTGAAAGCCAAAGCGGAACTCTACACCCAGAACCAAGAGCGTTTGGAGGGTTCACCGTCCATTCAACCTGATGGAATTTGGCATATTGAAGACTTTGCTGAGGATGAAACCACAGAAGAGTACAGCGCTTATATTGGTGCAGAGGTGACTCCGATTAATCCAACTTGGTTCGAAGAGTTGGATACCAAAGTTTACTGGCGTCACACCGAAGTGGTGGAAGACACCAACCGTTTAATGCGCCAAGTGGATCACAATGGTTTGATCACCAAGCGTCGCGAACTGGAACACAAAACCTTCATTGACGAGACAATTGGCTTCCGTGGCGACTTCACCAATACGATTTATGCAGCAAATGCAGAGCACCAGTTGGCTTACGGTGTCGAGCTTTCTACTGACTATTACGAACGCACAGATAGCGATTCCAAGATTGATTGGAACGGGGTAACGCCTTCGACCAAACAACCTTTCGCTCCTGCTCGTGCTTATAACATTGGTTTGTATGTTCGAGACATGGTGGAACTGGATAAATGGACCATCACAGGCGGCCTGCGCTTTGATGCGCATCGTCTAACGCCGGACGGTGAGGGAGAAGTGGGCGGCTTCCCATTAAAGGACATGGATAGCTCGGAGGTGTCTCCAAGCCTGTCGGTTTCTCGCGAAATGTTTGCCAACAACATCGTTTATGTATCGTACAACCACGGTTACCGTGCTCCGGAATACGACAAAGCATATGGCTTCGTGAACCATGATTTCGTACCGCTAACGCCTTTTGTTATCGCGCCTAACTTAGACCTAGAAGCTGAGACTTCAGACTCATTTGAAATCGGTAACAAGTTCGATAACGGTCGTGCGTATGTCTATGCGTCTGTGTTCTACAACAAGTTTGAAAACTTCATCGATGTTGTGACCACAGGCTTTGACTCAAGCACTGGTAATTACATCAAACAGTACCAAAACCTTGACGGCGTAGAGACATATGGCGCAGAGCTTTCTGCGGGTTACGCGCTCACCAAACAATGGGACATCAGCACTAAGTTTGGCTACGTAGATGGCAAAGACGCGGAAGGTGAATACGTTCGAAGCATTACGCCATTCGAAGGTAACGCTCAACTGAAATACGCCAACCAAGACTTCAATGCTTACGTGGCTTGGAACTGGGCCGCGGCAATGGATCGCGTTCCTAAATGCCAGACCACGCTTGGTCTAGCGACAGATTG
The DNA here is from genome assembly GCF_033339955.1 of Vibrio sp. 1731. NCBI lineage: Bacteria > Pseudomonadati > Pseudomonadota > Gammaproteobacteria > Vibrionales > Vibrionaceae > Vibrio > Vibrio sp. 1731. The sequence continues at coordinate 28,400 of NZ_JAWOVO010000009.1, forward strand.
CGCGCAGACAAGTGCGTGGAATACGTTTGATATTGGCGCAACTTACCACGTTTCCAAAGACCTTCGTGTTAGCGCAAACATCATCAACCTGTTCGACAAAGAATACATCCGATACCAAGACGTAGCGGGTATCGCTGAGGAAAGTAAGCGTTACTCAACTGAGCCAGGGCGCTACTTCACGCTTACTGCAAAATACGAATTCTAGGACGAAATCATGAAGCTAAAACCATTGGCGTTTTCGCTGCTTATTGCTTGTACCCCTGCGGCACAGGCTGCAGAGTGGGATTATCCCGTAACGGACTCTGTGGTAACGAATGAAGCGCAAGCGAAAACTTATCTAGACAGCCACTACTCAGAAGCGGGCGAGTTTAAGTTCCGTTACAAAACCCAATCTCAGCTTGGTGAGCATTACAATTTTGATGTTTGGGTAAACGGTGAATATCAAGCACAGCGCACCCTAGTAGTAACAACCGATAAAAATCATCACGTTGTGCGAGCGTTTAAGAGCCTTGAAGATACGATCATTCGCAACGGTAAACCAACGGTTGCAATGGAATTGGAATCGCCTCGCCAACTGCAAGCACAAGAGCCACCTGCTTTGAGCTCTGGAGGTCTGGTTAATGTTGAGGTTTCTTTATTCAACCCAGATCTTCGCACCATGCAACAGCAAGCGGCACCAGAATCGACGTGGTCAGCACTGTCTGATTACCCTCAGCCGATCGAGTACGTCACCAAGTCGATTGAGGTTTTAAAGTCGGGAGGTAAGTTCTATCTCTCTAACCCAAGATTAAAGCAAGTGGATGCGACGGGTTTATTTGCAGCCCCAGCACCTGGTGAAGCGCCTGTACTCGATACGTTGGACTTTCTCAGCGCAGAAGGGGTTCAAGCATTTGACAGTGTTGATGAGATGCAAAGCACCGAGTTTGGTGACAATGCGTTCCCACAGTTGATGGCTTTTTATCATCTTGATAGCTCGATCCAATATCTGACAAGCCTGACTTACGACTTGTTTGACGAACCGCTTCGTTTTGACGCTCGCGGTTTATCAAAAGATAACTCTACTTACTATTACGGTCCGAAAGCACTCATGCTGGGTGTCGGTGGTGTTTCTCCGGATGCAGTCGATGCTGATGTCGTGATACACGAGCTTGGGCATGGCATTCATTACCAAATCGTACCGGATTGGGCGTACGGTCACACTGGTGCTATCGCAGAGGGTTTTGCTGATTACTGGGCGGGCAGCGCGAGCTACCGCATTCAATATTTGGATGCTTCGCGTCGTGGTCAAGAATTCGAGTTAGATACGGTGTTCAACTGGGACGGTGTGTTCGGAACACGCAAAACAACTCGTAGCTTATGGAACCAAAGAGCACGTTACTTCGAGAGCTCAGAGTACCCAGCGCACGTCAGTGTGGGCGGTGAACTAGGTGACGAGCTATGGTCAACGCCGCTGTTTCAAGCGCTTAAAGCATCGGTTGAACGATACGGTGATGATACCGATAACGTGTTCCGCGAGTTTGACGCCATTGTTCTTGAAGGCATGTACGGCATTGGTCGTGGCGTGAAAATGCATGATCTGGCGGAGTCGACCGTGTTTGCCGCAAACACTTTGTTCCCAAATAAAGACTACGCCCAATTCCTGACGGACAGCTTCAACAGACACAACTTACTTAAAGCGCCTCTTCGTGTTCGCTATGACGCTCGATACATCGCACAAGGTCAAGACGTTGGTTTGAGCCTGAGCCAAACTGGCCGTGAAGCGAGCATCAAAGGGCAATGGCAGCTAAACAACGCATCTGTTTTCGACTTTGATGAAACGCTTTCTGACTCGACCTCAATGAAGGTGGCGTTACCAAGCGGTCTAACATGTGGCACGCAATTCGATTCCTCTATTTCATTGGATTATCAATTTTCTGAAGGCCTAAAGACTCACCAGTGGAGTGAAAAGGTGATGCTGGTTAATGGTACGCCAGAGCTCGATATCCAGCCTCAACCAGTGAACTCCGCTTTGCCGGAACAGGGCGACAGACTGTTCTCTCAGACGCTATCGGACAAGTCACGCACGATTGATGATTCGTTTGCGGTTTACCTGAACATCGAACATGACTCACTGCAAGATCTGCAAGTGACGCTAGTGTCTCCACAAGGCAAATCGGTCGTGCTACTTAGCCATCAATCAAGCAATACCAAAGGATTTAAAGGTTACTTCACCGCTCAGTATGACGAGGAGTTACAAGCACTTGTCGGTCAACCGAGTTGGGGTACTTGGCGTCTCGAAGTGTCTGACCGCGTGTCAGGGAACTCTGGGGTGTTGAAAGAGTGGGGTGTGAGTCACTTTGCTCAGTATCAGTGTAGTGCTGATACCACTAAAGAAAGCAGTGGCGGTGGTTCAGGTGGCAGTGGTTCGCCTTGGACCTTGTTAGGACTTTTCCTGCTTTCAATGGTGAGAGTGATTCGCTCTCGTTAATTAAAATCAAAAGAAGATAAAATCTATGAAGTTTCAATATTCTTTCGTTGCTATGTCACTAGCCCTAGCTGGCTGTGGCGGAGGTTCTGGTGGTGACACGTCGGCACCGACCTATGATGTAGCTGGCACCATCGTTTCTGCAGGTACACTTCTTGATACGCCAGTATGTATCGATTTAAACCAAAACTACGTTTGTGATTCCACTGAACCGAGTGCTAAAACGGATAATGCCGGTAAATTTAGCCTGACTTCAAGCGACAAAAACGTACTAACCAGCACCATTCTTGCTCAAGTTGATCAAGGTTCAAACCAAACGTTGCGTCTTGCGGCTCCGGGTCAAAATTTAGCAACGGGTAACACGGTCAATGGTGTAACAACGTTGCTCGCGGGTCTTGTAATTGACGGTAAAACCGTTGCTCAAGCTGAAGAGATTGTGAAAGCGCAACTCGCCGATGCCGGCGTTTCTCTTTCTGGTACGGTGATGTCTAACGCAGAAGCTAGCGAGCTAGACAAGCTAGAGCAAAACACGGTTGTGCTATTAGCTGCGATGCAACCAAAGCAAATGATCAAAGGCGTAGCGCTGCTTGCTCAAAATCTTAGCTTTCAAGGTAAATCGTTGGCCTCTGATCTTCTGTCTGAAGCGGAAGTAAGTGCATTTGCTGAAGAAATTGTAGCGGTTGCTGAACAAACGGTTGGTAGTAACGATACGGGCGCCGTTCTTTATTTTGCTGAAGGAGCAGCAGACGTTGCTGAGGTTCAAGCGTCTTACCCTGGTCAAGATGCAGAATACGGCTTCGACAAAGAGGACAAGCAAACGTCGACAGGCGCTGGCTTTAAGTTCGTTAAGCTAGATTCACAAGGTGCAGCTTTAGCTGCAGATGCGACTGAGTGGGCTTGTACTATGGACGAGCGTACTGGTCTTGTTTGGGAAAACAAGAGTGCGGATGCGAGCTCGGTTCAATTTAAAGATCGCCTATTTGCGTTTGAGTCTGAAACATTTAAGCCGTATTACGAAGATCTTGAAGTCGTTGGTTGTGTGGATGCTGTTGATGGCATCTGTTCAACAAGCCAATATGTTGAACATATAAACAAGCAATCACTATGTGGCATTAGTGACTGGCGCCTACCAACATACCAAGAGTTCTACGATGTTCTAGACTTAGGTGAGACAGAGAAAGACGCCGACGGCAATGTCTATGGTATGACGACAGCTTACTTCCCTCAACAGGGTAAAGGCAGCCCAGACGTTAATTCAGGTGCTATTTGGCTAAGTGATTTCACATTTAATAATTACTCTCCTGCTAACTACGAAGGTGCACTTCAATTTGCAGTGATTGCAGCGAAGGGCGCTGACCGTGGCCACGTAAGCTTTGTTGAAATTTATTCTGACAAAGTAGAGCGTGACACAGGCACGTCATTCCAATTCCCAATCCGTCTAGTAGCAGTAAAGGGCCAATAAGATGAAGAAATTAATAACTGTACTATCTCTTGCTTTGGCTTCTCAAACTGTAATGGCTGCACAAGAGTGTTCTACTGACTTTGCTAAAACGGCACCTAACACGCGTTATACATATTCTGAGAGCGGTACCGTAACTGACCTGAAAACAGGTCTAACATGGATGCGTTGCCCTGTTGGTTCAACGTGGAATACGGCAAACGAAGCTTGTGATGGCGCTGCGACTAAGATGTCATGGCAGTTAGCGCTATCAACCGCTGAGCAAATCCGCAATGAATCAGGTAATCATGCTTTATATGACTTCGCTGGCAAAAAGAATTGGCGCATACCAAACATTAAGGAGTTAGTCGCGTTGACAGAACGTGCTTGCCATAGCCCTGCGATGAACGGCACTGCATTCGCAAGTGGCTACACGCTAGAGGTGGGTGACTATGCTGGTTACATCTGGAGTAACACACCAAACGGTGATGGCTCAAACGTTATGGTGTTTGATTCATTTAATGGTGAGGTTTACAACTGGAACCCACTAGAGTCAACGAACATTTCCTCTGTTCTGCTGGTTACTGACGAGGAGTAATCACCCCGTTGGATTTTCACGAATCCAGATGTTATTAAGCTCCGCCAGTGCGGAGCTTTTTCTTTTCTGACCTTTGGAGCTTATCGTGTTGTTCAGAGATTTAAACTTGGAACTGCTTAAGCTGATGTTTTTGGTTTTCTGCTAAACCAGACAACTCTTGCGCTGCCGCGGCTGATTGAGTGATCCCAGTGACGTTCTGGCTCACTAGTTCATAGATGTTCGTTAAGTTGTTGTTGATATCAGCCGTGACCTGTTTCTGCTCTTCTGATGCGGTCGCAACTTGAGTGTTGATTGAGTTCAGATCGGCGATAGCATTACTGATATTAGCAAGTGATTGGCTAACTTCTTGTGTCAGAGCTTGGTTGTCTGACAACATGGCTAAGCTGGAATGCATACTTTCATTTGCGTGACCAGATTGTTGCTGTAGCTCTTCTATAATGGTTTGGATCTCTTTGGTGGACTCCTGAGTTCGTGCTGCCAGCATACGTACTTCATCGGCGACTACCGCAAAGCCTCTGCCACTTTCGCCCGCCCGTGCAGCTTCAATCGCTGCATTCAGTGCAAGTAGATTCGTTTGCTCAGAAATACCTTCAATCACTTCGATCACGCGACCAATGTGTTCTGATTGATCTTTTAGTGAAGTCACGACGGCAGCGGCTTCGTTAAGTTGTTCCGCCATCTTTTCACTTGCGCGAGTGCTTTCCCCAAACATGCTTATACTTTGTGAGGTTAACGTACGTGCTTGATTTGATGCACTATCGGCTTCTTGTGCATTGGTCGATACTTCAGCTGCGGTCGACTCTAGCTGATTGATCGCCGAGGCTACTTGCTCAACTTCTTGCTTTTCTTGATCCGAGTTGACGCTGCTTTGAGTCATAACAGTTGCTAACTCGGTTGATGCTGATGCCACATCTTCACTAATGCGAACCAATGCGCTTACAGTTTCACGCAGTTTTTCTATGGTCTGGTTTACATCTCGAGCCAGCTGAGACACTTCGTTTTTCCCGATGGCTTCGGCCTTAACTAGTAGGTTTCCCTTCGCGACTTCCTGCATCGTTACTTGAAGGTTACGAATCGGCGCAACGATGTAGCTGGCGAGTACCCAACTAATAAGTGAAGCGGCACTCAAGATCACCGCAAGCGAGACGGCGCTGTAAGTTAGCGTGGTTGAATGTTGTTCGCCATTCGTTTCGACTTCATCGGTGACGATTTGATTCAATTGTTTAGATAGTTTGTCGATGGCGTTGATCATCGCTTCGCCAGCTAATCGATACTCAGCCATTGCAGATTCGTACTTTTGATTGAAATCAGAGGTGGTGTAATCAGAAGAGTGTTTAGTGGTGAGCAGAGGTGTCATGGTAACGCGAGTGAAATCAACATAGTGATTCATGGCCTTACGCATAGCATTGACTTCATTTTGAACGCCAGGGAGATTGTCGATGGAGTTAAGAAAATCGCGGTTTTTGTTTTGTCGCTTAGAAAGCTCTTGGTTGAGAGACTGAACATCTTCGGCTCTAAATAGACTATAAATGGCTTTGATGCGCATGGCGTAAGTGTTGTCTACGATGCCGCTAAGTTCCTCTTTGTGAATGATTAGCTTATGGGTGGAAGCCGAAACCTTATTGAATGCTTGATCGAGTTTACCGATTCCGACACTCAGTCCAATGATGAGTAATATAACTGTGAATAGAACAGGCAGAAAAACCTGAAGTTTAATAGAAAGCGTACTAAGAAATTGACGCATGAGATTGACCCTCTATCGGTTTGATTATTATCTTTTTTATAAATAAGCATTTCGATTTTAATTGTTACATTTGCCAAATCAATGAGTTACTCATACCTAATTGTTATGAAATGTACCAAAATCGATGGGGTTATCATCTTGAACATGAGGCAACGTTATAAAAACGTTACGTTCAAATTGAGAGAGGAATAAGTCGCGGAATTAATAGTTAGAAATGACAACGTGTCATAGAGGGTTCAACTAAGTGAAACACAACTGTCATATTCAAATTCTAAAGTGAGCACCGTTCAAGTGAAACACAACGGCAATAAAGCCACTTAAGGAAATTGTGATGAAAAAGACAGTAATCGGTGCAATCGCACTTCTAGGCGCAATGGCAGTGACTCCTGTTTCTGCTAAAGAAACTATCTCTGCAGTGGGTTCTAGCAGCGTAACTCCACTGATGGAAGTTTTCTCTGAAACGTACATGAAGAAGAACCCTAACGTATTTATCGAAGTTCAAGGTCCTGGTTCTTCAGCTGGTGTAAAAGCAGCGAAAAATGGTTCAGCAGACCTTGGTATGTCTTCTCGTAATCTAAAAGACTCTGAAAAAGAATCAACACTAATCGAAGAAGTGGTTGCTCGTGATGGTATCGCAGTGGTTGTGAACCCACAAAACAAACTGCCAGGTCTAACAGCCGAGCAAGTGACTGCAATCTACAAAGGTGAAGTATCAAACTGGAAAGAAGTCGGTGGTGCAGACAAGCCAATCGTAGCCATTACTCGTGACACAGCTTCTGGTACTCGTGGCGCATTTGAAGACATCATGTCTCTAAAAATGAAGATTTCTGGTAAAAAGGTATCAGCTATCTCTCAACGTGCTCAAGTTGCAAACGGTAACGGCGCACTGAAAACAATGGTTGCATCTAACCCATACGCAATCGGCTACATTTCTCTTGGTACTGTAGACAACACTGTTAATGCGCTAGCAATCGACGGCGTTGATGCAACGGTAGCTAACGTTAAAAACGGTTCTTACAAAGTAGCGCGTCCATTCCTTGTTCTTTACAAAGAAGGCAAGCCATCAACAGAAACGCAAAAATTCCTAGACTGGATGCTAACTGACGAAGCGCAAGCGCTAGTTGACCAAAAAGGTTACATCTCAGTTAACTAATCCCATCGGGACTCTAAAGTTTGCTCAGCCCAACGTTTAGGGCTGAGCCTTTTCTATCCATTGTGTTCAACGGCATTGCCCAGAACCGTGAGATTTTTAAATGACCATCGCAACAAATAGTGAAAAGCTTATGAATACTGACGCTAGAGCTATCAGCAAGTCAGGCCTACGCGAGAAGCGTCGTGTAGACTGGAAAGAGCGCATCTTCCACGGCTTGTTCCTAACGAGTGCCGTAATCGGCATTGTTTCATTGGCCGTTATTGCATACTTCATCGTTCGAGAGAGTATTCCGGCATTCCAAGAAGCAGGCGTATCGGGCATTGTCTTAGGACAAAACTGGTTACCACCTGCGCTTTACGGTGTCGCCACCATGATTGTGGCATCTATCGTATCGACGGCTGGTGCTGTCATTGTTGGGGTTCCAATTGGTGTTCTGACCGCCATTTTTATCGCTGAAATCGCACCAAAGCGATTAGCAGACATTATCCGTCCAGCGGTTGAGCTGCTAGCCGGTATTCCTTCAGTGGTCTACGGTTTCTTCGGTCTGGTTATTATCGTTCCATTGATTCAGAAGGTATTTGATGTACCTGCAGGTAATACTATCCTTGCCGGTATCATTGTTCTTGGTGTGATGATTCTACCAACGGTAATTACGGTATCTGAAACGTCTATCCGCGCTGTGCCTCGTACTTATAAAGAGGGTTCTTTGGCACTGGGCGCATCGAAAATCTACACCATCTTTAAGTTGCTCGTTCCAGCGGCTCGCTCAGGCATCATGACAGGTGTGATACTGGGTATCGGTCGTGCATTAGGTGAGACCATGGCGATCATTATGGTTATGGGTAACGCGCCGGCAATGCCAGAAGGCATCTTGGATTCGGCTCGTACACTAACTGCAAACATCGCTATTGAAATGTCTTACGCAAGTGGTGTTCACGCGAACGCACTTTACGCTACAGGTGTAGTACTTCTGGTTTTCATCATGTCGTTGAATGCTGTACTACTGTACCTAAACCGAGAAAAAGCGAAGTAATCGCTCGTTAAAGGTGACTATTATGGATCGCGCAAAACTGAAAAAAGCACGCCAGTTCAAAGATAATGTCTTTAACGCATTTGTCTGGATCTCGGCAGCACTAACGGTAGGTTTTTTGTTCTGGATTATCTGGTACATCCTATCAAACGGTCTACAACACGTAGATTGGAACTTCATTACTGATAACTATACGCGCACAGGTGAAGAGCACGGTATCTTCCCAATGATTGTGGCGACCATTTACATGGTTATTGCTTCTATCGCAGTGGCAGCGCCACTCGGTATCATGACGGCAATCTACTTGACCGAATACGCGAAAGTGGGCAGTCGTTTGGTGAAAATCATCCGATTCTGTACCGAGTCATTGGCGGGTATCCCGTCGATCATTTTCGGCCTGTTTGGTATGACTTTCTTCGTGGCGATTCTTGGCCTTGGTTTCTCAATTCTGTCGGGTGCATTGACGCTAAGTATCCTAATCCTGCCAGTTATCATCCGTACAACGGAAGAAGCGCTGATGGCAGTACCACAAACGTACCGTGAAGGCTCTTATGGCCTCGGTGCTTCTAAGATTTACACTATCTGGCGTTTGATTCTTCCGAGCGCAATGCCAGGTATCTTAACCTCGGTCATTCTAAGTATTGGTCGTGTCATTGGTGAGTCTGCTCCAGTATTCCTGACAGCAGGTATGGTTGCACGTATTCCGGATTCTTTATTAGATTCAGGTCGTACGCTAACCGTTCACCTATACAAACTGACTACCGAACTGTTTACCGTTGAAGAATGGAATCAGGCTTACGGTACGGCAACAGTGCTTATCGTAGTTGTTCTCTTGATCAACATGGTAACGAAACTGATTGCTAGACGTTTTAACACCGCAACTTACTAACAACACTAATTAAGAACGCACGTTAAAAGACACGAATTCAAGAATTAAGAGATTAAGACAATGAACAAATTTGATATTGAAAACCTAGACCTATTCTACGGTGACAACCAAGCACTGAAATCGATCAACTTACCAATTCCAGTTCGCCAAGTAACTGCACTTATCGGCCCGTCAGGTTGCGGAAAATCAACGCTTCTACGCTGTTTGAACCGAATGAATGATCTAATCGAAGGCGTGAAAATTACAGGTAAATTGGCGATGGACGGCGAAGATATTTACGGCAACATTGATGTTGCTGACCTTCGCATCAAAGTCGGCATGGTATTCCAAAAGCCAAACCCATTCCCGATGAGCATTTACGAGAACGTGGCTTACGGCTTACGTGCTCAAGGTATCAAAGACAAAAAGACAATTGATGAAGTGGTAGAGCGTTCGCTGCGCGGTGCTGCACTTTGGGATGAGGTGAAAGATCGCCTTAAATCACACGCATTCGGTCTTTCTGGTGGTCAGCAGCAACGTTTATGTATTGCACGTACAATCGCGATGGAGCCGGATGTGATTCTGATGGATGAGCCAACGTCGGCACTTGACCCAATTGCGACACACAAAATCGAAGAACTGATGGAAGAGCTAAAGAAGAACTACACCATCGTTATCGTGACTCACTCAATGCAACAGGCGCGTCGTATCTCTGACCGCACTGCGTTTTTCCTAATGGGTGAACTGGTTGAGCACAACGATACGCAAGTGATCTTTAGCAACCCTCAAGACGACCGTACTCAAGGCTACGTAAATGGTGATTTCGGTTAATCCACCGTATTTACAAGCATAACTAAATAACTATAAGCGATGGTAACTTTGCCCCTCTTGATGAGGGGCCTTTTTCTTTTTAAGTCGTAGGCTTAAAACATCTACCAACACAAAAATCTTGTAAATAAGTACAACTTTCCTCCCCAGTTTATAAAGCATGTAACTTATGTGAAACATGGCTTTAAAAGTGCTGAAGAGCTCTCGAATGTAACACTAAGTCTGATAATTTTGCGAATGACTTAACAGCTCAAATTTGAACGTATTGATTGCATATCATGGCCTAAGTAGTTTTTTATCGAGGATAAAAAAGTAGATTAGGTTGGTAGGGTGAGTTTAAGAAGTTTTACAAGAAAAGTGTCTTCAACGAGGGACCATCGGTTGCTAGCGGAGGCAATCTTTGATCATTTAGAGAGTCTGTTCTCCCCTCAAGCCCTAGCTATTTTTGAAGATCCTTCAATTAACCCTCGTCATTCAATGAGCTTCTCTCGCGGAGAGCTTTACCCAACCCAAAACTATCCTGAGACATTCTGGGAGTGGGCAAGTCAGTTTGATACCTCTGAAAGCATCATACCTCTGGCGATCAACACTTGTAACTGGAATCACACCCGAGATTTAGGCGGTGATAGTTACATCATGATGCTCGACAACACGCCTATCAAACGTACCTACCTACTGATTCAATCTGTACATGCTCGCACAGCACATAATATCTATGAAGAAAGTTACGACGCAATGCAGCTCGCAGCGGCGCGTTGGCAATGTATTCGTGCTGAAAAAAATGCCTCGAAAGAGATCAGGCACAGAGATATTCGTGAAGCGCAATATGTTGATGAGATTAGCCAACGCGAGCGCTTTATCGAAAATATGAAGTTAGTTCAGCAAGTTGCACTCGAAATCTCTAATCCTGATTCTTTAAAGGACTTGTACTACAAAGCCGTCGAAGCGTTACGTGAACGACTTGGGTTTGATCGCTCTACACTGATGCTTCTCGATATGAAAAAGCGCAGCTTCAGTGGTACATACGGCACGGATGAGTCAGGAATTACGATTGATGAATTTCACACACAATATGATTTACACCAACTTAGCGAGGAGTATATCACCGCGTTATCTAGCCTTGAGAGCAACTTAGTGATTGTAGAAGACGCGCCAATATACACAGCAGGCAAGGTCATCGGGCAGGGCTGGAATGCGATGTTGATTTTACGCGATGGCAATGAACCGTTTGGGTGGTTCGCGCTAGATAACTTTATTCATCGTAAGCCGATAACGGCATATCAAAAACAGATGTTGGACTCGTTTGGTTCACTCTTCTCTCAAATTTACATTCGTAAGCGCCAAGAACAAAACGTACGCATGTTGCATTCAAGCATGGTTGAGTTATCACGTTGCACTACTGTCAGTGGAGTATGCAAATCGGCCGTCACTTTCGCCATTAAAAATCTTGGTATTGATCGAATGGCGGTGTTTTTAACTGATGAAAATTGCTCTTACATGCAAGGAACGTGGGGTACCGATATTCAAGGTAACGTGGTGGATGAATCTTACTTCTTTGGCGAAACCCAAGATTTCTCTCTTATAAATTTGGCTCGCTCAATGCCAAACGAAGTCGCATTTGAAGAATCAGTGCCTATTTATCATGACTGTAATATTGTTGGCTTTGGTTGGGCTGCGATGACGGTATTGACTTCAAATAGCAGTGGTCCTATCGCCTTTATCGCTGTTGATAATTTGCTGACACGTGCGCCGTTAACTTCTCAGTTACGTGAAGTGATTCGTATGTTCGCGTCCAGCTTAGCTGAAGTATTGCAACGTACTCAAGCTCAAGAGGCGATTCGCGAATTAAACGAAAACTTAGAGCTGGAGGTTCAGAACCGAACAAAAGAGTTGGAGGAAGCCAATCGACAGCTTGAGGTACTTTCTAAGCTCGATCCTTTGACGCGTCTTGGTAATCGCCGCATGTTAGAACATGTGATGCAAAAATATTGTGCCCTAGAGTGTGAAGACGACATGTCGTTTGGCCTGATCCTGATTGATATTGACCATTTTGGCTTATTCAATAATCACTATGGTCATCTCGAAGGCGATATCGCATTGATGCGAATTGGCTATATCTTGGATCATCATACCAAAGGTGAAGATGAAGTTTTTTGCCGTATCGGAGGTGAGGAGTTTGCATTGCTCATGATTGGTTCTGAGCAAGAGGAGGTCCGACTGAGAGCAGAGTGCATTCGTCAGTGCATCGAGGGCGAGGGGATAAAGCATCGACATAACCCAGAAGGGGAGTTACTTACCGTTTCAGTCGGTTACTCCTGTTATAAAGCGAAAGGCAAAGACTTTAATTTCGACCATTTATATCAGTTGTCGGATAAGGCACTCTATCAAGCGAAGAATCATGGGCGAAATTGTGTAAGGCGATACGAATACGAGCCCCAAGTTTTGTTGAGTAAGTGATGTTCATAAGAGCAACTTGATAGGGAAGAAGCGGCGGTTGGTGCTCTAGATAAAACCGCTAAAGCAAAATTTGGCCGGATAAGAGAATTGGCAGCTCATGAGAGCTGCCATTGTTATCTAGTTATTTATAACTTTTCGAGTTGGTGGTCGGTTTTCGTTACGTTTGCTTTGCCAAGGTTTTGAATTTTCGCTAGCAGCGAATCAGGGCTCCAAGGTTGTTGGTTAGCACTAAAATACGCTTGATTCATGGCATTAAGCTCTTGCTTAATTGCTTGTACGTCGCCAGGGTTTAGCCTGCCTTGATGAGTGGTTAAATACTCATTTACAGAGCGTTCAATTTTCGCAGCATCGCCCTCTTCGATGACTTTTTTTAGCGCGTCGATGCAAAGTGGCTGTTCAGTATATGAAACCGTTCCACTCGCTGTTATTGACCGCTTTTTCCATGCCCAAATAGCGATTCCCAATGTCATTATCCAAAGCCCTAAGAAAACAAAGGTTAATGTTCGCCAGAGACTGTTTACATCGCCGCTTGATTCAGGACTAGGGGCTGACACTAAAGGCGCTGAAAGAGGCGATTCCGGCAACGTGATTAGCCCAGTGTCATTTTTCTCTACGTCTAATGTTAGCTCTGGTAACGTTGTTTTCTTCGCTTCATCATTTTGACTGTCCCACCAGTTCAAGTCGTATCCTGGTAAGGTATATTTCCCGGCCTCTGTAGGAATAATGACTTGCTTCACCGTCATGGTAACGGTGCCATCTCTCGCGCTATCGAACTTAGGTTGTTCGGGATACACGCGCAGTGAACTCGGGTAACTAATATTGACTCGTGGCAGATATTCGGCTTGTGTACCGCGAGCCTTAACTTGAATGGTTCGAGTGAGTGAAGAACCTTGCTTTACTGTGTTGATCGCGTTAATCGACAGTAGATTACCTTGATCGTCTTGCCAGCTCTGTGTCATTTCTAACGCTGAAGCAGGAAGCCATTCACCTTTAAATTCGCTCGGAATCGGTTTGACCGTTATTGGCATGCGTTCCGCTTTGGTATTGATAGGCATTATTTTGGTTGAGCCCGTCAAGCTGTCGCCATAAATATAAGAACCGGTCAGTTTAGGACCTATCAAGGTATAAGTGCCTGGTTGATTGGCCGTTAAGCGAAACGACTGCTCTATGACCGCTACTTCTAACCCATTTAAGATCTTCTGTCTTTGCTGTAAGCCACCCAGTGCCTCAAGCTTCATGCCTTCAATTTGCGGAGGTACTATTTGTGGGTTATCTAGGCGTCGAGTGTCCGCTTTGATTAGAAGCTGTATACGTAATGTTGCAGATTGCTGAGGGTAGAGCGTACTGTTGTCGACCGTAATATTGAAGCTAAATAGATCATCAAGATTGGGGTCTGTTTGGCTCGCGTTGACACGTAGTTTGATCGGCTCCGTTTTCATACCATCAGCGGAAAAACTTGGAATAGTCAGAACACCTTCTTTCATTGGTGCAATTGAGATACTCCACTCGGTACGCACTGATTTTCTTCCGTTAATGTTATTGCTAGAGCGGCCATAACGAGGTTGACCCAAGAAGAAGTCTTTCTCTAGAACATTGAAGTCGATTGAGTCTGGCCTGAGCTCAGTATCTGAAATGATTCTGAGGTTAATCACTTCATTCTTGGCTACTTGTGTTTTATTCACACTAGCTTGAAGTGTCTGTGCCATCACCGAGAAACTGGATATTAGGCTGGCCACAAAAATAAAGACCAGTTTTACGCCTTTGTTCATCACAGGCTTACCACTCCTTTTGAGATTGTTGTGGAGGTTGTTTTTGTTGCGCTTGAAGTTGCATTTGCGCACGGATCAAAAAGCTTGGGTCGCGAGCACTTTCTACTGCTTCTAGTCGACGGAACTCAGGATCATCCTGATGCATTTTTTCGGGATGCGCTTTAGCCTGTATTGGTTCACCTTGATCCTTCACTTGCTTGTCATCTCGTTGCGGTTGATGTTGTTCCGTTTTTTGTTTTTCTTTTTTATTTTCAGAATCTTGCTGATTTTGTGACTGTTGTCCTTGCGCTTCTTTCCCTTCGTTTTGAGACTTTTGTTG
>NZ_JAWOVO010000009.1:43167-245283 GCF_033339955.1 Vibrio sp. 1731
CTGTTGCTGTTGCTGTTGCTGTTGCTGTTGCTGTTGCTGTTGCTGTTGCTGTTGCTGTTGCTGTTGCTGTTGCTGTTGCTGTTTTAGCTTTTCTTCTACAACCGATAGGTTTTTCTTCGCGGCTTCAAAGTTAGGCTTTTCCTCTAGCAGTTTTTTATACAAATCAGCCGCATCTTCTAATTGACCATTTTGAGCGAGCGAGTTGGCGAGGTTATAGCGGCCGTTAAGGGAGGCATCATGAGAAAATGCTTCGATAGCGGCTTCGTAGTCACCTTTTTGATAACTGGCGGCTCCTTTCCAGCTTGGGTTTGTAAATAGGTTTTGCGCCTGTTCATACTCACCTTGCTTGTATAGTTCCGCTCCTTGTTGGTCGGCATTTAAGAACGGATTAGCTTCTGCATGCGGTGTCCACGTTACTGGGACTGCAGTCGCAACTACCACCCAAATCAGGCCGCGTCGAAACAGTAAAGCCGCAGGAAGAAGTAACAACGGCAGTAACCAAAAGCCACTGTTGAGACGAGAATCAGTTTTAACTTCTTCGCTTTGGGTCGCAGAAAGCTGGCTACCAATGTTATTAGTAAAGGCCGCGATATTTTCAACATCACGGTTGGTGTGCTGAATAGGAACAAATAGACCGCCAGTTTTATTCGCTAGCGTCTGTAGGTTTTTCAGGTTTGTTTTCGCTACGACGGTTGTGCCTTGTGCCGTTTTTAGCAGAGAGCCATCGGGCAGCGCGATAGGCGCACCGTTAGGAGTCCCGACGGCAAGAACAGAAATGCGAAACTTTGTACCTTGGACTAAATCTAACGCGCGAGACAGCTCTGACGTATCAAGATCATCCGCTAACACGATGATATCGCCTTGTTGCGTGCCGGCTTGAGAAAACTGGTTGATCGCCAGTTCAATCGCGGCAGGCAGGTTTGCTCCTTGAAAAGGCATCAGCTCTGGTGACAAATTTTCGATAATCCCCGCAAGCGTGCTGGAATCAGTTGTCAGTGGACTTAAGTTATAGGCATCGCCAGCGTAAGCAATAAGTCCAGTGGCTCCCTCTTCCCATTTAGGCAGCAAATCGAGCGCCTTATAACGTGTTTGTGCTAGCCGATTGGGTTTGATGTCTGTAGCAAACATAGAGCGAGACATATCAAGCACTAAGATACGGTTTTGGTTTAACTCAAAGCTTGGTCGAGCATTGGACCGCCAGCTTGGCCCCGCTAATGAAATGCAAGTTATTGCCCAAGCTAAACCCCATAGAGTGAAGTAATGCTTAGACTGCGTGTTTTGTCCGAGCATCCGCGATAGGTGAGGGGCAATCAGTGTGGACTTTTGGGCTCTAAATTTGTAATTAAGCAAGAGTGCAATAGGGATCACGATGAGCCCCAAAAGCCAATAAGGATTGAGGAAAATAAACTCAGCCATGTTTTCTCCTTAATAGGAATAACAATACCGATAATACAAATGCAGCGCTTAATGGATATGGAAACCATTCAGACTGTGGGCGCCAAGTTTGTGTGTCGCTAGATACGGGTTCTAGCTGGTTGATGGTGTCATAAATCTTTTCGAGCTCTTCCGTATCTCGCGCTCGAAAATATTGTCCACCTGTCACCTCTGCCACTTTAGTCAGTGTTTGTTCATCTAAGTCGGCTGCGGTGTTGACTTTGCGAGTCATGAAAAACTCTTTCACCATCATTTCACCAGCGCCCACGCCCACGGTGTAAATAGTGGCGTTGTATTTTTTCGCAATTTCCGCTGCTTCTAGCGGCTCGAGCACCCCTGCAGTATTGCTGCCGTCACTGAGCAAAATCATGACTCGTTGGGGAGCATCACTGTCTACAAAGGTTTTTGTGCCTAACCCAATACCATCACCAATGGCGGTTCGTTGACCAACCAAGCCGATGACGGTTTGATTAATCTGTTGCATGACGCTTTTGCGGTCTGCAGTGAGTGGTGTTTGCAAATAAGCATGGTCGCCAAACAAAACAACTCCGAGACGGTCACCTTTTCTCTTTGCTACGAAATCAGACAGAACTTGTTTGACTGCTGTGAGGCGATCGATATATTCGCCGTTGAGTTCCATGTCTTCCTGCTGCATCGAACCGGACAGATCGACGACTAACATCAAGTCCCGATATTTGGGTTGGAATTCAACGGGATCACCAAACCAAACTGGACGTGCACAAGCGACGACAAGAAAGCCCCAGATCGTGATTGAAAGCGCTTTTTGCAGCGCTTGCTTAGGCTTGCTGCGATTCTCATTGGTTGGTAAGTACGCCAATTTGATCTCGGCTTGTTGAGATTCTTGTGGCAGGAACTTGTATACCAGCCAGGGGATGGGCAACAAAAACAGTGCCCACCACCAGACAAATTCAATGTTTAGCCATTGGGCAAGATCGGTTATGAGTGTTTGCTCAGTCACGGTTATTTGCCTTTTTCTTTGGTGGCAAAGCGTAGGTTATCCAAAAGACACAATCGTCTACCAAGCTTTGATGATGCCCTTGGGAGGAATTCTGATACAACGCTTCTTGCCACTGATGTTGTTTGTCTACGAATCGACTCTCTTTGGTATGGCTATCGAGAAATTCATACCAAGCGATTCCGGTTAATGGTGCGATCTCTTCACGCGGAAAGTAACTCAATGCTGCCTGGCGCAATATTTCCAGAGCAGAAGAGGGGGTATGAGGCGCGGTAGGTTGAGTTAAAAGTGTTAATGCTGTCTTTTTTGCGCGTAAGTGTTTTTTACGCCATCTCACATAAAGACAAATGCCGAAAACGAAGAGCAAGGTGGCTGCAAGCACCACCCACCATCCCCAAGCGAGCGGAAACCAATCCGGTGCGTTTGGCAAAATCAAAGGTTCAAGGTCTAGGCTTTGGTTGTTTGTTGTCATTATTATTACTGCTTAATAAATACTGCTTGTCAGTTTGTTAGCTTAATTGTGAAATTAAGGGCCAGCCACTTGATAGCGTGTTAAATGGAATTGCTATCGAATGGCACTGCTGCTTAATGGTTTCTTGATGTTGGGTAAAGTGGCTTTCGAGTTCTCTTCGTTGTCCTTTAGAGCCAAAGTTAAACCATTGACTATGCAGCCCATCCGAAGCTTTCACTTGACCTCTAAAGTCTGTTTCGCCTCTTTCTAACGGATCATAAAACTGAACGGCCCTTACGCTATTGTGTTGTTTGAGTCGACGTAGTTGTGCCAGTTCCGTTGGTATTACGTGGGCAAAATCACTGAGCATAATCAATTCGCTGCCTTTTGGGGTGAGCGTATGAAGTGTCTCCAATACTTGTGCATACGGCAGTGTACGAGTGTCGTTGCTTGCAGTACGAGTTACTTGCGCATTATGTATGTCGACTATGGCGTTAAGAATCCGCAGCCCTTGTCTTTGTAAAGAAGAGGGGCGAAATTCAAGACATTGATGTCCGTCATCAATCACTGCGCCGATGCGATCTTTTTTAGCTAGAGTTAGCCAAATTAGAACACTGGCAAAGTGGGCCAATTGAACGGATTTGAGTACATACTTAGATCCAAAATGTAGACTAGAACTTAGATCAAGATAAAGAATGACCGCTTGCTCTTTATCTTCTGCAAACAACTTCGTATGTGCTTTACCGGTCCTAGCGGTGACTCGCCAATCAATGCTGCGAATATCGTCGCCAGGTTGATATTGGCGCACCTCCATAAAATCCATACCTCGCCCTTTTTGGCGACTGGTATGGTTACCACTCATCTGCGACCAGAGACTCTGTGCTGGTGGTAACCAACGTACAGATTGAGTGCGATATTGGAGCAGCTCTTCAAGGGTTAATGTCACCCCATTCGCATGAG
This sequence comes from Vibrio sp. 1731, assembly GCF_033339955.1. Lineage (NCBI taxonomy): Bacteria > Pseudomonadati > Pseudomonadota > Gammaproteobacteria > Vibrionales > Vibrionaceae > Vibrio > Vibrio sp. 1731. Next base: position 46,989 of record NZ_JAWOVO010000009.1, read on the forward strand.
GTGGTAATGAATGTGTAGCGGACATATCACTCACTCGTTTATGCACTGCCAACAAGGTTTAGCAGTTTATCGATGACCTGGTTTGCCGTAATGCCTTCAGCTTGAGCGTGGTAACTCAATAATAAACGGTGGCGCAGTACCGGATAAGCCATGGTTTGAACATCTTCCGGAGAGACAAAATCACGACCAGCAAGCCAAGCGTGCGCACGTGCACAGCGATCAAGAGCGATGGTAGCACGCGGACTCACACCCATTGACAACCATTTGTCCAACTCAGTGTCATATTTGTTGGCTTGACGTGTCGCCATAACTAAACGGACGATGTACTGCTCTATCGTTTCTGCCATATGAATATCCAACACTTCTTTACGTGCGGTGAATATATCTTGTTGGCTTAACATTGGGCGTTCAACCTTTGCTTCGCCTTTTGCTTCTCCGCGGTTAATACGCAAGATAGATAGCTCATGCTCCGCATCTGGGTATTCCACTTCTAAATGCAATAAAAAGCGGTCTAGCTGCGCTTCAGGAAGGGGGTAGGTCCCTTCTTGCTCTATCGGGTTTTGAGTTGCCATAACCAAAAACAACTCTGGCAGCGGGTAGGTATGACGACCTGCTGTGACTTGTTTCTCTGCCATTGCTTCAAGCATTGCCGCTTGTACTTTGGCTGGCGCACGGTTTATCTCATCCGCAAGAATAAGCGAGTTGAAGATAGGACCTGATTGGAAAGTGAATTCTCCGGTTTCGGGACGGAAGATATCGGTGCCGGTTAAATCGGCTGGCAGCAAATCAGGGGTGAACTGAATGCGGTGGAAGTCGCCTTCAACACAGTCTGAGAGTGATTTTACTGCACGGGTTTTTGCTAACCCAGGAGGGCCTTCAACTAAAATATGCCCATCCGCAAGAAGCGCAACAAGCAGTTGCTTTACCAGATCTTGCTGTCCGATGATCTGCGACTCTAAGTATTGCTGAAGAGTTTCGAAGTTAGATTTATGCATGCTTTGGACTCTCGGTATCCATGTGATTTTCGTGTTGAGTATTGGTCATTTTCCATGTGAAAAAAGTTCCAACGCTCTATTGCAATTTATCTTTTCAATATTGGGACGCTACAGAGAATTGCAAGTACGTGCTATCTCTGAAAGTGCTTATTTGACAGTGTGTTACATTTATTTTTCATAATATAATGAGAAATGCCTCTAGTTTTGTACATATGAGCCGATAAAGATTCCGTGGTGTGCGTGTCATGAGATATGCACCTGATTCCCCTTGTGGGGCCAATAACAAGTGATTCTTTTAAAAGGTCCGAATATGTTGAAACTTCATTCCTTGAGCATCAAACAGAAGGTTGTACTTGGCATTACGTTTGCTGTTCTAGCATCAACAATCATTGTTGGTGTTATGGCTCAGCGTCATGCGAGAGATGTATTGAGCCATCGTCTTATTGACATCGAGCTACCTGCGATGTTGCAGCAAATCAATACCGAAATTGACCGCGAAGTTGTCGAAATGCAACAAGCGGCAAAACAGCTGGCTACAAACGAATTTATTGTTGAAGCCCTATCTAATACAGACCGTGATCCGTCAGTAGAAGTTCAGTTGGTTCAGCAGCTCAATAACGTTAAATCACAGTATGGTCTTAATGATGCGTCGGTAGCGAATCGTCAAACGGCATATTACTGGAATCAAAACGGATTCTTACGTCAACTTAACCGAACGCAAGATGCTTGGTTCTTTGGATTTACGTCGTCTGGTCAAGAAACGTCCGTGAGTGTGTTCCAAGAGGCAAATGGCGAAGTGAAAATGTTTGCCAATTTCCAAGATCTTAATGGTACATCAATGTCAGGTCTCTCTAAATCTATGGGAGACATGGTTGCTTTGCTCAATGGGTTTAAAATTGAAGATACGGGTTACGTGTTCCTCACTAATGAACAAGGCCAGATTCAAATACACCGCCAACAAGGTAAGAACCAAACTTCTATCACTAAACTATTTGGTAGTGACGCAAATGCGCTGTTGAACAAAAATAGCTTCAACCTAATTAATGTGGAGTTTGAAGGGCAGGATACTTTTGTTTCTAGTTTGTATGTTCCTTCAATGAACTGGTTTGTTATTGGCGTGGTTCCCGTTGATGAAGTATTCGCAGACTTGAATGCGACAGCTAAAAAAATGCTGTTTACGACCATCATTGTTGCCATTGTATTCATCCTCATGGGCGTATGGTTGGCAAACAGCATTACGAAACCAATCCGACTGATTGCCGATCGTTTTACCGACCTTGGGCAAGGTGAAGGCGATTTGGCGCAGCGTATTGAAATTAAGGGTAATGATGAAATTGCTCAGCTTTCAAAAGGCTTTAATGGATTTATTGAGAAGATTCATGCCACGATGAAAGAAGTTGCTTTAACCAGTGGCTCATTAAGTCAAGCGGCAGAAAGTGTGTCAACGAAAGCAACATCCACACACGACAACAACCAAGAGCAGCGTGATCAAACCATTCAAGTAGTTGCAGCTATCAACCAAATGGGTGCGACCATCAGTGAAATTGCATCGAACGCTGCTACCGCTGCTGATACGGCAAATCAGGCTTCAGATAACACTCAAACTGGTCGAGAAGTTGTGATGAAAGCAAAAGAGGTGATCAGCCGCCTAGCCGATGATGTTGAAACAACCAATATTGTTGTTACGCAGTTGGCATCGACAACCAAAGATATTGGCTCGATTCTGGGTGTAATTCGTGACATCTCTGAGCAAACGAATTTACTTGCGCTAAACGCTGCAATTGAAGCTGCTCGTGCTGGTGAGCAGGGACGTGGTTTTGCGGTTGTTGCTGATGAGGTAAGAAACCTAGCTTCACGCACGGCTGATTCTACAGAAGAGATTCAGCGCATGATCAATCAGCTTCAAAGTGACGCACAAGACGCGGTAAATGCTATGGAAGCGGGCAAAGCGGTCACCATAGAAGGGGTTACTTCTACCGATGAAGCAGTCGAGGTATTAATCAGTATTTCTGAACGAATCACCGACATCTCTGATCGTAATACACAAGTTGCAACGGCGACGGAAGAGCAATCCACGGTGGTGCATACCATTAATCAAAATATCGAAGAAATCAACGCGATAAATGAAATGACAACCGCGACAGCAGAAGAGTTGGCGGATGCAAGTCGCGATCTTCAAGCGCTCTCTTCTCGTTTAGACAAGATGGTTGGTAGCTTCAAGTTATAGAGTTGGATAGAATAGGCGAAGTTTAAAAGTTCAATCATTAATTTTAGGTAAGTACTATGAATGACTTCGAAAAAGAACTAGAGCAAATTTCTCAAGAAACCGCTCAGGAGCCAGAAGTAAAACTGCCGTCGCTAGAAGAGCAAAAAGCGATCGTCGCTGAGCTGAAAAAGCTGGAAGCGGAAGGTAAGCTGACGCCAGAAGTGTTAGAACAACACTTTGGTAAGTTTAACCAAAAAAACGCAGTTCCAATCCACTAAGTTAGGTGGTGTTTTGCCTCTAACGTGCGTGATTAAATCACCTGCTCAAACACAAAAAGGGAGTTTATACTCCCTTTTTTAATGTCTGAAAAATGCTAATACCTCTCATATACTTGCCACTTAAAAATTATTGACACTTCAATGAGTTATTAATTAGTACTAGTGATTTTCATACTTGACAATACTACCGCTCTATCTAAATCTATTGCGTATTTCAATAAAAACGACCAAGGGAATGCGATCAGGATGGAGCAGCAAAAAAAAAGAAACGTTATTTTAATCACGGAGGGAAGTCTACAGTCATCTCTGTTGAAAGATGTATTGGAGACCAAACTCGGTATTAGTGTTGCTCTAATCACGCCAGATAATCTGATTCACGGAGTGTTACATGAATCTCTTGCATCAGCCATTATTGTTGATTGCAGCGTGATCACGGATGAAATTTTTCGCCGTTATGCGGAGTTTAAAGCGGCCAAGCAGAAAGACACGCTTGAAATCTTAATTAATTGTGAGCAATCCATATCGACAGAAGATCTCTTTGCTTGGCGTACTTTGGCCGGTATTTTCTATACCTCTGATGATATAAAAACGTTGCAAGTTGGTATTGGTAAGGTGCTTCAAGGAGATATGTGGTTCAGCCGTAAGTTTTCTCAGCAGTACATTACTTACCTTCGTCGACATTGCAAACCTATAAATAAGAATGTTTCCGCTATTCTGACCAAACGAGAGCAACAAATAATTACCTTTCTTTCCATGGGGGCGTCCAATCAACAAATCGCCGAACAATTATTCGTCAGCGAGAATACGGTAAAAACGCATTTACATAATATTTTCAAGAAAATTGATGTGAAAAATAGAGTTCAAGCACTTATTTGGGCAAAGGAAAATATTTCAGACAACTCGTTAATGGTGTAATGCTATTGCAATATTAGGTTGCCTAATTTAGTAAACTCTTAATAATTTCTGTGACCTGAATGTGTTAAAAGTGTTTCTTTTATGAGAAACACTTTTTTTGGTTCTCTTTTTAATAACTTTAGAATTTAAAAAAGTAGCAAATAACTTTACTCTGTGAACTAGCACTTACATATCAAACTAAGTGCTGACGATTAACTACTAATTTAAGAATGTTAAGTCACTGAAAGTATGAGAAACATTATGGAACAGTATATGGAAAAGCCTGAAATCCTAATGCTCACTCAACAAAGTTTACAGAGTGAAAACTTTAAGGAAATGCTTTCTAAAAATACAGAAACTAAAATAACGATCATTGATACTAAAAACCCTAGTTATCATGAACTCATTCCGGAACGCTACTTTTTGCTTGTTGATTTTTCAGTTGAGATTCCTTCCGAAACTTTAGTTTATTTAAAAGATAGTAATAAAGTGCTAGGAACCATAATGCTTAATCTAGGTTATGACTTAGACACAGAAGAACTCGCTTCTTGGCCTCATGTAAAAGGTATATTTGGTCCAGGAGATTCAATGGACAAGGTTTGTCAGGGATTAAAAGCAATAATAAAAGGGGATAATTGGCTGTCTCGAAGATTACTTGATCAGCTAGTAAATTATTATCGAGGCAGAGAAGTAAATAGCATTATCGAACCTGCTATTGAGGTTGAGCTTACTCGGCGTGAAGTTCAGGTTTTAAAAATGTTGAAAGAAGGTGGTTCAAATATGGAAATCGCTGATTCTTTATTTATCAGCGAGCATACTATTAAATCACATCTATACAATATTTTTAGAAAGTTAGAAGTAAAGAACCGTACGCAAGCTACAAGTTGGGCTAGAGAAACCTGTAGTACTAGTATTAACTTGCTGTAATAAAAAGAAAATACTCTATAAAGTACTAAATTTTATATTTATTATTAAAATGTCAGTCTGAAATATCATCCCATATTCAAACTTATTCCTATTCAGTTGACTATTAGACTTCTCATGTCGTGACGAATCTAGTCAGACGTGGAACAGAAGGTCTATTCAATTAATAAGCTAAGAGGGAATAAAAATGAGCGCAAGTGACAATGACACGTATTTAGGCGATGCAGGTGTAAATAACCAATTTGCTGATTTCGATGGCGGCGATGATTTGTTTATCGGTTTTGGTGGTAATGACTCGTTTGTTGGCGGTGGCGGTAATGATTATGTGATCGGCGGCGACGGCGACGATCGCCTAACTGGTGGTGCTGGAGATGACATCCTTAGGGCTGGTACAGGAAACGACTACCTCGGCGGTGGTACCGGTAATGACTTGCTGTTGGGTTTGTTGGGTGACAATAAATTAAATGGTGGTGTCGGTGAAGATATTCTTGTTGCTGGTTCTGGTGACAACGTTTTAGTTGGCGGCAGCAATGGCGATAAGTTTGTGTTCACGGATAAGTTTGGTGGCCATGGCGAAGCCAAAGTTGTTGATTTCACCATTGGTGAAGACTCTTTGCACATCATTAGCGACTCTGTCACTGACTTTGGTGATTTAAGCTTTAGCTACGATGCAGTTGGGAATGCAGTGTTTACCGATGGGGCTGATCTAACAGTGAAACTTATTGGCGTGACTGAAACTGACATCAACACCTATGGTGCAGATCTGTTCGTAATCTAAACGACTGAAAATAACTCTGGATGGGAATTAGTTTGCGTGGCTCTGCCATGCTGAGGTGCACTAATCGGACACTCTAGAGCGATTTGAGGTTACCTTAAGCTAGGCGCTAGTATTTCTGGCGCCTACAATTTTCACGTTAAACGGAAGTAGTCGTGCAAAAAACGGTTTTCAAAGAAGTGAAACAAAAACTATGCACGCTTGCGGGCTTGCTGATCGTTTTTAGCCTTTTTATCAACTTATTGGTTCTCTCGATTCCGTTGTACATGCTTCAAGTGTACAACCGAGTGATATCTTCCTACTCAACCGATACTTTATTCTTGCTCACTGTCATCGTAATTGTTGCGCTGTTAACCATGTCCATTATCGACATTGCACGAGCACAAATGAGTAAATCTTTTGGTTATTGGATGGACACAAAACTCTCCGCTTTCATGCTCAAGCGCACGATTCAATATCAATCACATACTGGGAAGAGTTATACCTCGCAAACTCTGAGAGACATTCAGAACATCAAAAGCTTTTTGAGCAGTCAAGCACCTTATCCACTGTTGGATGCGCCCTGGACACCGCTATTTATTTTATTTGTGTATTTATTGCACCCGATACTAGGTCACATCGCGTTACTTGGATCTATCGTATTGTTTAGCCTAGGTCTACTTAATGAGCTAATGACGCGTAAAACAATGCAAGAGAGCGAAGTCAGAGCGATTTCTCATATCAACAACGCAGAATTAGCCACGCAAAACTCCAATTCAATTCTCGCAATGGGGATGATGAATGCATTTTTAGAGAAGTGGCAGTCGCGCGTGAGCGAAGTGAATGTGCTTGAAGAGCGAGTTGCAGGTAAGTCTATCTACATGGCTAACTTTTCTAAGTTTGTGCGTGGCTCATTACAGATATTTTTACTGGGAGGTGGTGCATGGTTAGTTATCCAACATGAGATAACGGCAGGGGCGATGATCGCGAGCTCCATATTAATGAGTCGGGCATTATCGCCGATGGAGCAGGCGATAGGCACGTGGCGAAGCGCGATGTCTGCTAAAGGCGCCTATAAAAGGTTGAAAGAAATCGATGCGATCGTGCGCCAAGATGAATCAGATATGCCACTGCCTAAACCAAAAGGACACTATGAGCTTACCGGACTGGCCTATCGCCATCCTGGAGCAACCGAACCAGTGCTCTCATCGATCAGCTTATCGATTCCTCCGGGTGTTGCTGTTGGGGTGATTGGCCCTTCTGGTACGGGTAAATCGACGTTTGCTCGGCTGTTATTAGGTACGGTTAAGCCATTAGCGGGTAAAGTGACTCTTGATGGAATGGAAGTCTCCGTATGGGCATCTGAAGATCGCGGCGTGCATTTTGGGTATCTCGCTCAAGAGGTGGAGTTATTTCCTGGCACAATTCGAGAGAACATCGCGCGCTTTAAAGAAGAAGACCCCGCTAAAGTCATCAAGGCGGCGCAACTAGCAGGATGTCATGAATTAATACTCAAGAAAAACAAAGGCTATGATTGCATTATTGGTGAAAATGGCCGTGGTTTATCTGGGGGGGAAAGGCAGAGAATCGCTCTTGCAAGAGCCGTTTATGGCGACCCACCTATTGTGATTTTCGATGAAGCGAATGCCAACCTCGATGGTGAGGGAGAGGCTGCGTATCAACGTTTGATTGCCCATTTAAAAGCACAGAGTACAACGATTATCGTCATTGCCCACAATCCGAGTACGTTACGACAAATGGATAGGCTGTTGTATTTGGCTGACGGCCGAGTCAAGTTATACGGCGCTAAAGATGAAGTATTAAAACGTTTGATGGGCGAAGAAAGAACAGATATCCCAAGGGTAAGAAATGAGCAATCAACTGCCAACCGTTAATCAGAGTTCTACCGAGATCGTATACCGTTTTAGCCCCAAAGCGAGACTAAGCTTTCGAAAACCAATTTTACTTGGTGTGGTGACCTTAAGTGTTTTTCTTGGAGGCCTTGGCTACTGGGCTGCAACAGCCAAATTAGAAAGTGCAGCGATTGCTTATGGTGATTTGTCTGTTCTCACTAAGCGACAAGAAATTCAGCATTTAGAAGGCGGTATTATTGAAAAGCTATATGTACAGGAAGGGGATTTAGTCGAAAAAGGTCAGTTATTAATTCAACTTTCTAAGCGTCAAGCTATGGCTAAGTTGGATTCGTTAAGTGGTCGTTTTATCCATACTCTAGCAAAGGAAAACCGTTTAAGTGCGGAGCTTGATGAGCTTCCAACGATTGTATGGTCTGATGATCTTGAAAGCATTCCCCGTGTCGATATCGTACAAGAAGCACAACTGGTTCAAAACAAGATCTTTGAAGCGAGAAAGCGATTCTTTGATAGTAAACTGAGTATCATTGAGCAGAGTATTTCTGGAGCAAACTTAGAGCTTGAAAACCTTCAGCAAACCAAAGTGATTGAGACGGAACGGCTCAACTTTATTGCTGAAGAAATAGACAGCAACCAAGCCTTGGTGCAAAAAGGTTTCTCGGGAAAATCTACTTTACTTCAACTCAAGCGCTTAGCAGCGGAGGTGAGAAGTACCTTAAGCCAGTTAGATAGGCAGTCGCTCACCGTTAGAAAAAGGTTAGATGAGAACCTAGCGCAAATTGAAGAGTTGAAGCTTGAAAGGCTGAATGAGATTGTCGAGGAACTACGAAATACCAAAACGGAAATTGTCGCAATTCGGGAAGAATATCGCTCCGCTCAAGATATTGTCGCAAGAACAACGATCAACGCACCTATTTCTGGTCGCGTAGTCAACATGCAAGTGTTTACCGAAAAAGGTGTGATTGGCTCGGGTGAAACGTTACTAGAACTGGTCCCGCAAGACGATAAGTTGTTAGTCGAGGCTCGTGTTAATCCTCAGGATATTGATTTAGTGAATCCAGGCCAGCAAGCGCATGTTCGTCTGACCGCTCTGAATGCACGGACGTTGGCACCTTTAGACGGTACTGTGCTGACGATTTCTGCCGATAAGCTCTCGCAAGAAAACCAAGAAGATTTTTATCTCGCTAGAATTGCAATTTCACCGGAAGATGTGACAAAACATCGTTTAACCTCAGGCATGAATGCCGAAGTGCTTATTTTATCTGAGCCACGAACGCCATTGAGCTACCTAATAAAGCCAATTACAGAAAGCATGAATCGCGCCTTCAGAGAGGAGTAATTTCAAAAAGACTTGAGTGAGCACGGACAACAGACAAAATAATTTGTTATCGTTAGCTGTTACTGGGCCGTATTTTTATTCGAGGGAGCCGTGGAATGGAGAAAGTGCAGTTAGTTGTCGATTTTCTTCTCACTCATAAATTGATTTTTACCGCACTGATCTTTGCGATTATGTGGTTAATTCGTCGTGCAATTTTATCGATGATTCGTGGTGATCACGCTTTTCTCTCAGAAGATCAGCGTAGTTGGATGTCCAGAACTAAAAATGGCACCTTTGCTGTTACATTACTGATTTTATTTATTTTATGGCAATCAGAAATTAACGAGTTTGCTCTGAGTGTAACGGCGATTGCCGTTGCCATTGTAGTGGCATCCAAAGAAATCATTTTGTGTTTTACGGGTTCGATTCAAAGAGCAAGTTCACGTTCTTTTCGCGTTGGGGACTGGATTGAGGTCGGGAAGTTATGCGGTGAAGTGATTGAGCACAATATGATGGCGACGGTGATTCAAGAGATCGACCTGCATCATGGGCAATATCATTACACCGGCAAAACAGCGACATTGCCTAATAGTATGTTCTTTACCTATCCAGTAAAGAACCTCAACTTCATGAAGCGGTACGTTTACCACAACTTTTCTGTAGTGGTGAAAGACTTCGTCAATTTGTATCCACTGCTACCGATTTTAACTGATAAAATTGAAGAACATTGCAGTTACTTTGCTGATGTTGCACATCGTTACAATGCGATGATTGAAAAACATGCCGGTGTTGACCTTCCTGGTTCTGAGCCACATATGCATATTTCTAGTAACATTAATGGTGAACAAATTCTGCACGTGATGATTTTCTGCCCAACCGATAAAGCGAACCACTTAGAGCACTTAATTCGTAAGGACTTTATGGAACTTTATGAGCAACGTTTTCCTGTAGTGCGAGAAGAATAGAGCATCGTACTTCGCCTTTAATTTCAAACCCCGCTATCAAAATAGCGGGGTTTGTTTTTCTTAGCGTATTTTTAGGCTGTAACAATATTCCCGACTTAGCTGAATTTACTCTTCAGCATTAAAAATAGGAAGTAAGTGCTGCCTATAATAGCGACCAACGTGCCAGCTGCGACCTGACTTGGATAAATAGCGATTTGTCCTAGCCAATCTGCCCACAACATTAGGGTTGCACCAATTAAGGCACTGACACACAGTTGCTCTTTCACTTTTCTTGCTCCTAACATCATCGCCATATGGGGAGCGACCAAGCCAACAAAAGATATTGGACCAACTGTAGCGGTAGAAAAGGCGCATAACAAAGCAACGATGGTGAGCATAAGCGTATTGGCTACGGTAGGGTTAAGCCCTCGTGCATTTGAGAATTGTCGCCCGATGGAAATTAGTGTTAGCCAACGAGAAATCGAGAATACAGCGGCAAGCAGAACTATTATGGCCAAACATAGCATCAGTGCGGTGTCGGCTGTGACTCGATAAATAGAACCAGTTAGCCACAATAAAATTTTGTAACTGTCACCTGAGCCTTGAGCTAGCGAAAATTGAACGAGGGCTTCTAATAGTGCCGTTAGTGCGATGCCGGACAACACGAAGTTAGATGGATTAAAATGGCTTCGTTTACCGATAACCAGCAATAACATCAATACGGACATACTTCCGAAAAAAGCGATACCCCAGCTAAATGCGGAGAGAAGCGACCCAGCGATGACTCCTGTCGTTATAATGGCAAACGTGGCTCCGGAAGACACACCGAGAATATCGGGACTTGCCAGAGGGTTATAAACAATGCGTTGCAAAATGATTCCGGCAACGGATAGCGCAATACCGACAGAAAGTGCGGTTAACATTCGCGGCCAACGCAATTGCCATTGGAACTCACCTGGCACAGACCATTGAATTCCGTTTATACCATGGGTAACGAATGAGTAAGCTAGAATCCCAACCAGACTGAATAGCGCAATGCTGCATACCGCGCGTTTAGAAAGCGCCGTTTTTCCTTGGCTCATTGAAAGGTTAAGTTGATCGGTTGCCGTCAGCTTTTTACGAGTAAACCAAATTAAAGCGGGAGCGCCAATAGCTGCAGCCGCTACACCGCTAGGAATGGTTTCCTCTAACCATAAGCTCAGCGAAATAGCGGCAGAGTCTGTGATGATTAGTAGCATTGCGCCCAAAAGCATGCTGCTGATCAATTCGTCGCGCGGTGTTCTTGCCCCCATCGCTCTGGCAATATTGGGTGTCAGTAATCCGATGAAGCTGATAATACCAACTGCGGTGATGGAGGCAGATACCAGCCAAATACCCATCACCATTAACGCACCAAACGCGGGTAATACCGCTAAGCCTCGGGCTGCTGCGCCTTCTTGTCCTAGTTTCATTAAGGTCAGAATACGTGGTGCGACGATCAAAATTACGATTGCGATAGCGCAGCGAGGCAATAACCACTCAAACCAATCCCAGCTGTATTGAGAGAGGTCTCCTGCTCCCCACATAAAAATATTCTGTGCGAACTGGGCGTTTAAAATAATAATGGCTGTGGCGATAGAACCGAGCAAGATATTGATCACCATCCCCGAAACGACCAACGGCAAACCTGTCATATTACGCACACCGGCAATTGATACGATCAGGCCAAACGCCACTAAAGCCCCAAACATTGCGGCTAATGCAGAGTAATCGGCGACCCAGTCGACGAACCAAATGTTTACCACGACTAATGCAAGCCAAGCACCAGAAGAGGTGCCAAGAGTCAACGGCGAGGTGAGGTTATTCTGCGTTAATTGCTGCATTAAGCTGCCGGTGAGACCAAGCATGGCACCAACAAGCAGGGTCATACTTAACCTAGGAAGTTGCGCTTGCGTAAAGAATACGTCACGAAACTCGGTTGCTACCTCTGGTTTTGTTAATAATTGCCATTGTTCGAAAAGTGATAAATTAGTATCAATTTGTAGGCTAAAGACGCTAAGTAATGTAATCAGCGCCAGATAACCAATATAATGTTTCGTTCTCATTGTTCTGGTGCCAACTCTATTAGACTGTCGGTAATCGCTTCAGCGGTGTATTGCAAAGACATGGCACCGCCATACGCCCACACTGCTCTGACTGAATTTACCCGCTGCTTTTTCACAAACGGCATCGCTTGCCAAAGTGGCGACTCTTTCAGTTTTCGTTCTTCTGGGAAAGGTTGTACGTAGAGAACGTAGCTGTTTTGAAGGCTCTGAAGCCGATTGATTCGATCTTGCTTTACTCCCCACGCACGTGGGTCCTCTTTAATTGGAGCCTGTAATCCCAGTTTTCTAACCACGTAGTCAGTGGTGGAGTTTTCGGTTGCAAGTAATACAGTATTCGGGGTTGAAAATCGCATCACAAGAACGCTGAGTGGAGCAGAGTAATAGTGGCGAATTCGCTGGCGCATCTGCGCAAATGAAGCATCTAATTCTGCCAGTTTCTGTTCAGCAAGTGCCTCTTTATTGAATAGCTTGCTGAGTGTACGAAAGTGACGAATGGCCGTTTCAGCTGCGGCCTCATTTTCAGAAAAATTAGGTAAATAGATTACCGGAGCAATTTGTTTGAGTAACGGAATCAAGTCTTGCTGTGGAGACGCAGCAAGGATGACATCTGGTTTCAAACTGGCTATTTTTTCTAAGTTGGGCTCTGCTCGGGTTCCAATATCTTCAATTGACTCTGGTGCAGTTGGATTGACGACCCATTGGCGGTAGCCTGGTAAATTTGGGGCTGCGATTGGTTCTACGTTTAGCGCCAAAACTTGTTCTAAGATGTCCCAGTTTAAGGCAACAACGCGTTGAGGCGCTTGCTCAAAACTATGCTCACCATATTCATCGGTAACGGTGATGACTGCATGTGCATTGGTCATAAAAAATACGAGGAGAAAAGCAGATTGTGTAACCACAGTAAGTAAACGAGCCATTATGCGCATACAACAGCCACCTTTTGGCTCGCTAATGTGTTAGCCGGGCTTGGGTGCTCAATCAGCTTAATTGGTGACTCATATAGTTTAGAAAGGCGTGCCTCGTCTAACAACATGTCGGCGTTGCCTTCAAAGGCAATTTTACCTTTTTTGAGCGCAACAATGTGGGTGGCGTAGCGCAGGGCTAAGTTCAGATCGTGCAGGATCACGATAATGCCTACGTTCTCGGTTCGATTCAGTTCTGCCAGCAGCGCCATTAGTTGAAACTGATGGTGAACATCGAGCGCCGAGGTCGGCTCATCGAGAATTAAAATTGGCGATTGTTGAGCCAGTAGCATAGACACCCAAGCGCGTTGGCGCTCGCCGCCCGATAAGTCATCCGCCAAAGCTTGAGCAAAAGGTGTAACTCCTGTTCGTTCCATAGCCTGCGTGATGATTTGTTTGTCTTCAGTTTTCCAACGACCAAGTGCCCCACGCCATGGAAAGCGACCTAAGCGCACTAGCTCTTCTACCGTTAAACCAGCTGAAGAGGGCAGCTTTTGTGGCAAATAGGCGATCTGTTTTGCCAACTCTTTGGTTTTGAGTGATGAAAGGGAAGTATCGTTTAGTGTTACCGTGCCTTTATCTGGTGGCATTTGACCAGAAAGTAGGTTCACCAGTGTCGACTTACCTGAACCGTTATGGCCTAAAACGACCGTTAGCTCATTTGTTGGGATGTTAAGTTGTTCGATGCCGAGGATCTGACGTCCACCTCGCACGATCTCAATATTAGACAGTTGAAACATGGATGGCTCTTAGGAGAAAACTCCCCTCAATAGAGGGGAGTAGAAGTACAATTACCAGCGGTAGTTTGCGTTTAGCATAACAGAGCGAGACTGGCCGTAGTAACACCAGTAATCGCAACCTGAAACAAACTCTTTATCTAGGATGTTGTTCACGTTTAGCTGTGCTTGCCACTGTGAAGTGATGTCGTAAGTGACTGACGCATCCCAAAGAGTGACTGAAGGAACCGTTAGGTTCGAGCTCTTAGGGTTATCTTTTGACTCACCTACGTAGCGCACACCAGTACCGATATTGAGGCCTGGAATCAGGCTGTAGGCGCTGTAGTCTACCCATGCAGAAGCTTGGTGCTCAGGAATAAGTGCGGCTTGTTTTTTACCTTGGCCAAAGCTCTCATCTGTTTTCGCTTTAGTGTAGGTGTAGCTTGCCATCAGTTTTAGATCGTCGGTTAGCTGCGCCGTGCTTTCTAGCTCAACACCTTGAGATGTCACTTCACCTGTTTGTGTCGCAATCCATGTTGATGGGTTAGTGACCAACGCGTTCTTTTGCGTGATGTCGAACCATGCAAGGTTGATAAAGCCATCCATAAAGCTTGGCTCATACTTTACACCCACTTCTACTTGCTCGCCTTCCAGCGGTTTGTAAAGTTCATTGGTTGCCGCATCAATAGTGCTGATCACTTCAAACGACTGAGAGTAGTTTGCGTAAGGTGACAGGCCATTGTTTGCAAGGTACATCACACCCGCACTTAGAGAGAGCTGACCATCATCACGAGATTCACTTTGATCAACGGTAGCGCCTTTGCCAGAGTTTTCTGTTTTCACCCAGTCGTAACGAGCACCGATGTTACCAATCCACTGTTCATGCAGTTTCAATTGGTATTGTGAATAGAGACTTGCTTGAGATTTCTCAATCTCACGTTTCACGTTGTTGGCAGGATCAAGAGGGGTGAAGTTGCCGTAAACTGGGTTCCACGGATTGATGGTGCCAAATGCGTAGTTGTCCTGCTCGTCGCCATCGGTTTTGTGGAATTGCAGATCCATACCGATAAGCACTGTGTGCTCTGCGTTGTCTGTCATCCAGTTGCCGACAGCATTGTTATCGAACGTGATGCTCTGGTTTTTTCCGTCACGGAATACGATGCCTTGCGTTAACTCTTCTTTCGCTGGATCGTTGTTTGAGAACGCGTAAGAGCTGCGCAAGTACAACTCATTCGAACCGTAGTTGAGGTTTTGCGAGAGTGACCACGTGTCATTGATGTCGTGCTCTAGTAAGTAACCTAGAGAAAACTGCGTGCGTTCGTATTTATCGTAGTTTGGTTGACCAAGGTTAGTCGAAGGATCGATTTTGCCAAAGTTAGAACCAATCAGAGTACCTGCAGCTGGGAAGAATGGGTTAGTTGGTACACCGTCATCATGAAGGTAAGTTGCCAAAACGGTCAGCATTGTACGGTCAGAAATGTCGAACTCGACACTTGGCGCTAGGTAGAAACGCTCGTTGTTTGTGCCGTCCAGTTCACCATCTTGGCTTGTCATCAAGCCAACCAAACGATAGCGCACAGTGCCTGCGTCGTTTGCTTCGTCAGCAATGTCAAAACCTACGGATTGGTGTTGGTTGTTGCCAACTTCGACTTTTACTTCGCCTTGAGGCGTAAACGTTGGTTTTTTCTGAACAGCATTCACGATACCGCCTGGTGCCGATTCACCAAACAGAATAGCCGATGGACCTTTAACGACTTCTACACTTTCTAGGCCGTAAGGTTCGACCAACCATGTGTAGTAACCATCGCGGAATAGGCGGTTGCCGTTTAGGTAAGTCGCTGCATCAAATCCACGAACTTTGAACCAATCAGTGTCGTTGTCTGCGCCATAAGGCTGAGCGGTTACACCAGACGTGTAGCGTAATGCTTCATCTAGCTTTTTCGGTGCACGAACACGAAGTTCATCTTCAGAAATGATAGATACGCTGCGCGGCGTTTCTGCTGCCGGGGTTTCTACTTTAAGTGCTTGCGCGGTGACCGTTATGGTCTCCATGGCAATCACGTCATCTTGTACGACGTCTTCTTGAGCTTGTGCTGTGAATGCAACCACTGCTGTAGGTGCTAAAGCACAAACCAACGCGTTGCGGATAGCGATGGTCAGTGAGTTATTCTTTTGCATAAATCTATTCCCGATAATTATGATTAACGCTAAGCTTAATTGTAATTATTATCATTTGAGCTTTTGTTTCGGTATTTTACTGACTTTTGTATCAAAAGATAGTAAAACGTTCGCAAATTCATTCGCGGTACCTAAAGTCATTGTTATGTTCAATTGGTTTGAAAAACTGACCCAACCCTTTCCCCAGATGGAAACCGAAAAGCCACCGAAGACGCTATTTGGCTTTTGTCGTTTTTACACTCGTGGCTTTGAAGCCCCTTTACTCGTTATGGCTGTGTTCAGTGCGCTTATTGCCATTACTGAGGTGACGCTGTTGCGTTATATGGGTGAGCTCGTCGATATTCTCTCTAATCAAGATCGCGCAACATTCTGGCAAGACCAGGGTGATCGCATGCTAATGATGCTGTTCTTAGTGGCGGTTGTGATGCCAGCTCTCGGTTTTGTCCACTCAATGGTGATGCACCAAACGTTATTGGGTAACTACCCGATGTCTATCCGTTGGTTGATTCACCGTTACTTGCTAAAACAAGCGGTTGGATTTTTCCAGCGTGACTTTGCAGGCCGAGTTGCGACCAAAGTGATGCAAAGTGCGTTAGCGGTACGAGAAACGGTCATGAAGCTGGTGGATGTACTGGTTTATATCAGCGTTTATTTTCTTTCGATGCTTTGGATGATGGGCGAAGCCGATGGTTTGCTAATGCTACCTATTGTGATTTGGATAGGAATGTACGCGGTTATCCAGTTCTACTTTATCCCTAAAATGAAACAAGTAGCGACAGAGCAAGCGGATGCTCGTTCTGTAATGACTGGGCGCATTGTCGATTCTTACACCAACATATCTACCGTAAAGCTATTCGCGCACTCGCAACGAGAGTTGGAATACGCAGAAAGCAGCATGAAGCAATTTTTGGTGACGGTTTACCGCCAAATGCGCATGGTGACTTGTTTACTGTTTAGTGTGGATGCCATCAACTATTTGCTGCTGATGTCTATTAGTGCCATTTCGGTTTATCTATGGCTAGATCACGCTGTAACAATTGGTGCTATTGCGATTGCCATCAGTATTGCGTTGCGCGTACAAGGTATGTCGAAGTGGATCATGTGGGAAGTTAGCGCACTGTTTGAAAACATCGGTACAGTAGTAGACGGTATTAATACGATTTCAAACGATGTTGAAGTGAAAGACGTACCAAATGCTAAGCCTTTGCAAATCTCTCAAGGTGAGATCTGCTTTGATCACGTAGGTTTTAACTACAGTGACGAGAAGGCGGTATTTGAGAACTTGAACCTGACTATCAAACCGGGCGAAAAAGTCGGCATTGTCGGTCGTTCTGGGGCAGGTAAATCCACGTTGGTCAACTTGTTGCTGCGTTTTTACGACGTAAATACCGGTAAGATTTGTATTGATGGACAGGACATTTCTCAAGTCGAACAAGAGTCGCTTCGCCAACACATCGGTATGATCACGCAAGACACCTCTTTGCTGCATCGTTCAATTAAAGAGAACATTCTTTACGGTGATCCAGATGCTTCAATGGATGCCGTTATCGCAGCTGCTGAGAAAGCACATGCTCATGATTTCATTCAATCTCTACGAGACGAGCAAGGTAACGTTGGCTATGACGTTGAAGTGGGTGAACGCGGTGTGAAGCTGTCTGGTGGTCAGCGTCAACGTGTGGCGATTGCTCGCGTTCTGCTGAAAAACGCGCCAATTTTGATCATGGATGAAGCAACGTCTGCACTTGATTCAGAAGTAGAATCGGCAATTCAAGAAAACCTTGAAGTTCTGATGGAAGGAAAAACAGTGATTGCGATTGCTCACCGTTTATCAACGATTGCCGCGATGGATCGTTTGATTGTAATGGATGACGGCAAAATCATTGAGCAAGGCTCGCATTACGAGCTGCTGCAATTGGGTGGTGTTTACGCTCAGTTGTGGAAGCATCAAACCGGCGGATTTTTGTCTGAGCAAGGTGATGCTCAACTGCAAGTCATCTAATATGACGCTACACGAAAGAGGAGCAAATGCTCCTCTTTTTTGTGTCTGTCGTTTATACCGAGTAAGTAGGCGTTAATGGGCAACGTTAACTTGTGATTATTCATTAAGTTAGGCTAACTTAATGATGATTATGTTTATAACTCACTGTCGTTATTGAATTTTTTACGCTTTTTTTACGCGAACTCCGAATGGGCTTTTGCTAAAGTTTTCTACATCGAATTTTGGTTGATGTATTTTATGTTTGTTCAATGGCGAGATAACACCTTTCTCTTTTCTACTACCGTGATTGTTGGCGCGGTTGTCGTCTCATGGTTGTTAGACCAACTGTTTGGCTCTACAGCCGCAGTCCTGCTGATTTTACAGTTAGCGGTCGTGGTAGTGGCGTTTCAATGCAACTCGCGATTCGCTTATGCGGCGGCGGTGATCGAAGCGTTGAGCTTCAACTTCTTTTTCACGACGCCTCGTTACTCTTTGCAGATGTTTCGTCCGGAAGACATTTTTAATTTAGTCGTGTTTATGGTGGTGGCATTTATCACCAGCACCTTTGCGGATCTTTATCGTCGCCAGCAGGGCGAGTTAAAACAAACCAAGCTGCAAAACAGCATCCTGCTATCGGTGTCCCATGACTTACGCACGCCGCTGGCAACCATTATTGGAACATTGACCACACTCAACGAGTACATGCCCAAGCTCAATGGCTTAGAGCGTAAAGAATTGCTCGACAGTGCGACTTCAGAAAGCCATCGCTTGCATCAATATATCGAGAACCTCTTACAGGCGACTAAGCTCCAGCACGGCACATTAAAAATTACCAAAAAAGATGAGTTGATTGCAGATATTGTTCGGGATGCGGTTTCTCGTTTGCCAAATT
Source organism: Vibrio sp. 1731 (assembly GCF_033339955.1). Classification (NCBI taxonomy): domain Bacteria; kingdom Pseudomonadati; phylum Pseudomonadota; class Gammaproteobacteria; order Vibrionales; family Vibrionaceae; genus Vibrio; species Vibrio sp. 1731. Next base: position 65,983 of record NZ_JAWOVO010000009.1, read on the forward strand.
ACACCGAGAAAGTGTCCATGAATATGGATGATTCCGTTGATTATTTGTCAGTAAGTCGTTCGCTCATCGAACAAGCGATTTTTAATGTGCTGGATAATGCCATGCGATTTTCACCAGAGAATGAATCTGTTGAGGTTTCTCTTTCTAAGCAGGGTTCGTCGTGCGTGATTGATGTTCGGGACATGGGGATTGGCATCAAAGCTGAAGATGCGGAAAAAATATTCAACCTTTTCTATTCCGGCGCGAACAACAAATCGGCCGATTCAGGCACCGGAATGGGACTCGCGGTTGCCAAAGGCATCATCATCGCACACCAAGGAGAGATTCAATCTATGCCAGTATCAGAAGGGACGCTGATCCGCATTCTACTTCCACTCAATCAAGGAGCAGAGCAGGCGTGAGTTACAAAGTTTTAGTCGTGGACGATGAGCCTCGCATTCATACCTTTATTCGAATTTCGCTGTCTGCTGAAGGGTTTGATTACATTGGCGCGAGTACCATTGCAGAAGCCAAAGCGTGTTTCGAAGCACATTCGCCACACGTCATTCTGCTAGATTTAGGCTTGCCCGACGGCGATGGGAAGGAGTTTCTCACTACGCTTCGTCAGACCTATAAAACGCCAGTGCTAGTGCTGACAGCTCGCGATCAAGAAGAGGAAAAAATCCGCCTTTTAGAAGCGGGCGCGAATGATTACTTGAGCAAGCCTTTTGGCGTAAAAGAGCTCATCGCGCGCATCAAAGTGCTGGTTCGAGATTTGGTGGATGAGCAAACCGTCGCTGATGAGCTGGTGGCTGGCCGAGTCAAAATCATCAAAAGTACTCACCAATTTTGGTTGGATCAGAGGGAAATTCCACTCACCAAGAAAGAGTTTTCTTTCATTGAACAGTTGATTCTCAAGCCGGGAAAACTCATTGAGCAAACTCATTTGCTAGCGGTGATTTGGGGAAAAAGTCATGTCGAAGACACTCACTACTTACGCGTGTTAGTGAGTCAACTACGCAAAAAACTGAACGATAGTGCTGACGAACAGCGGCTATTAAAAACCGAGCCGGGGCTGGGTTATCGTTTAGTGCTTGAGACGTCCAAGCACCACTAAATTCCAAATTTAATCAACGTTAATGCCAAGGTTTAGTGCTGGTTATCGGCACTCGAACAGGATTCGTGTTGCCTATTTTTCGTGACGGAAAATCAGCCTAGCCCTTAACGCATTAGCATTTTCTATACATAAAACACAGTTAGGGATTGATATGGCTCACTTTACAGTAATTGGTTTAGGGCGATTTGGCGTTGCCGCTAGCTTAGAACTTATTCATCTTGGACACACCGTAACGGGGGTGGATAGCGACCCGAAAATCGTCGAGAAATACGTCGAAGAGTTAACGCAAGCGGTCATATGTGACGCAACAGACGAAGGCGCACTCAGAGAGTTAGCGCTAGCGAACAGTGATGTGGTGTTGGTGGCGATTGGCGAAGACATGCAAGCCAGTTTGTTGTGTACGCTGGCGCTGAAAAATCTGGGTGTGAAATCCATTTGGGTCAAAGCGAGCACCAAAGCGCACCACACCATCGTGTCTAAGCTTGGTGTACAACGCATTATTCATCCGGAAGAGGAGATGGGCGTAAGAGTCGCGCAGGCACTCAACTATCCGATGGTGAACAACTATTTGGAAATGGGGCATGGTTTGTATGTGGTGGAAATCCACGTTAAATCCAATCTGCACGATACACCGCTTTCTAAGTTGATCAGCCGAGGCAGTTACAACATTCAGCCGATATTGGTGAAGCGCGAAGAAGCCGTCTACACCAATATCAATGATGAGTTTGTGCTTAATGAGTTCGACACGCTGTTGCTTTGCGGTAGTCGCGCTGAGCTGAAATACGTCGCTCCAAGGTTGGTGTAACATGGTTTTGTGGCATCCCTCTATTATCCCACTCGAGCGAAAACCCAAAGCGGGCAAAAAATTGTTGGGCGCACCGCCATTAATACTTAGCCTCAGCTTTGCGTGCTTGATCATGCTCGGCACGGTCTTACTCAAACTGCCGATTGCCACCACAGAGCCCATCACTTGGATTCAAAGCCTGTTTACAGCAACATCGGCCATTACGGTGACGGGATTAGTTGTGGTAGACACGGGCACGGCGTTTACGCCTTTTGGGCAAGTGGTTATTGCTTTTCTGATTCAATGTGGTGGCCTAGGTTTAATGACGTTTGCCATCGTGACCTTGCTGGCTCTGGGCGGAAAAATTGGCTTTTTGGAGCGAGCCGTCGCGAGAGAGGCGTTCAACCAAACTGATTCATCGACACTCATTGCCACCGCTAAATCTGTATTGATGTTCGCTCTGCTCGTTGAACTTATTGGTTTCACTATTTTGAGCGTTTATTGGAGTGAAGAGCTGGGCTGGAAAACCAGTTTGTTCCATGGTTTCTTCTACACCATCAGTGCGTTTAACAATGCAGGTTTTGCGTTGAGTGCCGATAGCTTAATGCCTTACGTGGACGACCCGATCGTTAACTTCACCATTACCAGTTTGTTCATTATTGGTGGTTTAGGCTTCTCGGTTTGGATTGACTTAAAACGCAATCGCCGTTGGCACCGACTCACCGTTTACAGTCGAATGATGATCTTAGGCACGGTGACCATTAACGTGGTGGCACTTATCGCGATTTACCTGATTGAATATGACAACCTCAACACGCTTGCCCCTTTGAGCGAAGCAGGGAAATGGTGGGCATCGTGGTTTCAAGCGGTGACGCCAAGAACGGCGGGGTTCAATACTTTAGCTATCGATCAGTTGGAAGATGCCACAACGGCGATCATTCTGGTGTTGATGTTTATCGGCGGTGGTTCATTGAGTACGGCAAGTGGCATTAAAGTTGTGACATTTATGGTATTGGTCTTGGCAACTTACAGCTATTTGCGTCGCGATGAAGCAACCTATGCCTTTCAACGCGAGATTCCCAAAGAGACCATCAGCAAGGCATTGGCGCTGACTCTGATCTCGGTGGGGGTGACTTGGTTTGCCATATTCACGCTGTTACTGACAGAGAAAGCGTCTATGTTAGATATTATGTTCGAAGCGGTCTCGGCACTGGGTACGGTTGGGTTATCGCGAGGCTTAACGGGCAGTTTGTCCGAACCAGGTGAGTTAGTGATCATCTTCATGATGTTTATGGGACGATTAGGGCCTCTTACATTAGCGTACTTCTTAGCCAGTCCAAGAAAGAAAAAAGCGCGTTACGCGAGTACTAAACTGGCAATAGGGTAAATGGGCTAACTCGTACAAAGTGAGCAAAAGGCTAGGCAAAAGAGGAGTAACTGCTCCTCTTTTTGCGCTCGTTGTAGCCACGAAACTGTATACGGCGGTCTCTCTCACAACAATTTATGATTCATATCTATTTTTTATCATTTATAAATTGTCGTTTTTGAGGTGTTGTCCAGAATGGCATTATCCACGTGCAACATAAGATTGCCGGGAATAAAAATAATTACAATACTGCCTTACTGGAAGATACATGAAAATCAAACCCCTCCCACCTTTAAATAGCCTCGTTGCGTTTGAAGCGTCGGCGCGGCACTTGAGTTTTACGTTAGCCGCTGACGAGCTAAACGTGACCCAAGGTGCTATAAGTCGCCAAATTAGACAATTAGAAGAATACTTAGGCAAGGCTATGTTCACGCGAGCCAATCGAAGCATTAATTTAACGCCTACAGGTCTTCAATATTATCAAGCTGTCAGCCAATCTTTGCTCGATATTGCTCAAATAACTGGTGAAGTGAAGAAGTGGCAGGGCGAACAAAAGATCACGGTTGCGACGACAAATGCAATGGCAGCCTTGTGGTTGTTGCCTAAGGTTGCTCAATTTCAAAATGAACATGATGACATCGATATAAGAATATTGGCCTCAGATAATGTGTTGGACTTACGCCGATTAGATTGCGATCTCGCCTTGTTTTATTGTCGCACTCCACCTGCGGAAATGGATGTGACAACGCTATTTTCAGAAGAAGTATTCCCTGTGTGTAGCCCGCTTTATTTAGAGAAAATCGGCCAGCCTAGTAAGCCAGAAGAAATCTTCAATAAAACGTTACTCTATCTGGAAGAGTCTCAAAGAGATTGGGTGAATTGGGAGCAGTGGTTTGCGAGTGTAGGATTGCCAAATATTTCGCCTCGTAATCGCATGAACATCAATAACTATCCAATGCTGTTACAAGCGGCAATTAATGGTCAGGGAATCGCGTTAGCCTGGGGGTCATTAGTGGACGACTATTTACAAAGCGGTGCTTTAGTTAGGCCAGTCGAACACGTGCTTTCAACACCTTCCAATTTCTCTATGCTTGAACCTAAAAATAGAGGTTTAATCCCAGCAAGCGTCAAGCGTTTTAGAGAGTGGCTTTTGCAACAGTTGCCAGATGAGGTGGGTGATCGAGGTTTAGCCTAAATCAATAAGCAGAGAAAATAACAGAGTTTGGTCATGTTAAAAAGCGGGAGTACCAGTTCCCGCTTTGTTTTAATTGATTGATGAAACGACGCACTAACTTAGTACTGGTCCCTGATTGAGTGTGGAATCATCTTTTAGTGAGGATGTTGAAGCGATAGGCTCGGAAACCACTGTTTTGCTTTCAACAAGCGGTTCAACAGGACCATCAAGTTTCTCTTGCTCTGGGTGAACGTGCTCTGGAAGCATTGCCCATGGCTTAGGTTCGCGTCGAATACTATGAAACAGCGTTAAGCTCATCACTGCGATAAAAATGGCGATAGGGAAACCGGCAATAATGGAGGCCGTTTGCATTGCTTTTAACCCTCCTGCATATAGAAGCACTCCCGCAATGGCAGCGATCATGATTCCCCACAATACGCGTATAGACGTAGGAGGCTCACTGTGCCCAGCGGCATCGAGGGTACATAGAACCAAGGTACCCGAGTCTGCGGAGGTAATGAAATAAGTACCGAGCAATAGACACGCAAGCACGCTAAGGAGTTTACCAAACATACCTGTATCTAGATTGTCGAATAGCGTAAACAAAGCGCGTGTCGTATCGGCTTTAGTCGCTTCAAGAATCGGGCCGCCAGAGAAATCCGCAGGTGGTGTTTGTTTGGCTTCTTGTGCCGCAGTGACTTGCTCTTGATGAGCAACACGAGCGTCTTGCTCTACCTTCAACGCTGCACCACCAAATACTGAAATCCATAAAAACGTGATCAGCGTGGGTACGATGAGAGCACCGCCGATAAGTTCACGTATTGTGCGTCCTTTAGAGATACGAGCCACAAACATGCCAACGAAAGGTGCCCAAGTCATCCACCAAGGCCAGTAATAAGCCGTCCACCAGTTTTGCCAGCCAGAGTCATTCTGTGCATCGCTCCATAAGCTCATACCGACAATGTTTTGTGCATAAAGCCCCGTACTTTCGAGTAGCGTATTTAAGATATAGCGAGTTGGGCCAATGTAAAGTACGACTAGCACGAGTGCGAGTGAGAGCAGCATGTTCCATTCTGATAAACGGCGAATACCTTTTCCTACACCAGATAGCACCGACGCAACCGCACAAGTACAAAGGGAAACGATAATAAAGAGTTGAATCCCCAAACTAATATCTAGACCAAAGGCTTGATTCAAACCAGAGTTTATTTGGATAACTCCCATCCCCAAGGTTTGAGATATACCGAAAGCGGTCACCGCGACTGTTAGGATATCAACCGTGTGTCCGATAGGCCCATAAATACGATCACCAATCAAAGGGTACAAGATAGAGCGTAGGGTAAAAGGCAGATCTTTACGGTAGGAAAAGTAAGCTAATGCGAGTGCCACAATGATAAAGACAGACCAAGGATGTAGGCCCCAGTGAAAGAATGTCAGTTTCATTGATGTTGTTGCGGCTTCATTGGTCAGGCCTTGAGTAAATGGGTTGTCAGCGTAATGCCACATCGGTTCGGCGACCGACCAGAAAATCAAGCCTATCCCCATGCCTCCGGAAAAAAGCATGGATACCCAAGACAAATAACTAAACTCTGGTTTTTCGTCATCTTTACTCAAACGAATATGCCCATATCGACTAACCATAAGGTAAAGAAGAAAACCGACAACGAGTGAAACAAGTCCGATGTAAAACCACTTCATATTCTGCAGCAAAATGCCGGAAATCGTTTCGAAGTATTGGCCCGCTTGGTTGGCGAGAATGGCGCAGAAAAGTACAAAACCGATAACGACGATCTTTGATGCGATAGTCACAGTCGGATTGAGTCCTTTCAATATCCCAGATGTTGCTCTCATAGGCATCCCTCACAGTGCGTTTGTTTTAGCGTTATTGTTTGTTGCGTTATTGTTAATTTTTGAAAGAGAGTAGAGAGAGGGCTTTTGTGTTTCAACTGATTAATACTCATCGGTTAATGAGTATTAATCATGACAAGAAGATTATTGTTAATTAAAAGGTTATTTTTTGTTCGAGATCAATGCATGAATGACAAAAACTCATCCAAGCCCGGCGAAAAAGTCGTTTGTTTGTTGCCGGGTTGTTAATCAAAATCATCTCCACTAACACAACACGATGTTGTACGCACTGGATGCAACTCGACTCTCGGAGATAAGAATATGAGTAATGTCAACCAAACCATTATTCCTGTTGAACTTGTTGATAATGTACTGAACCCAATCAGTGAAGCAACAGGAATGCCGAATCAGGCCTACACCAGCGAAGAGTATTTTACTTTTGAGCGTGATCAGGTGTTTGGTAACACTTGGGTATGCATTGGTTTTGCATCAGACCTGCTTAAAAATGGCTATGTGATGCCACTTGATTTCATGGATCTTCCACTACTCATGATGAGAAATCGTCAAGGTGAAGTCCAAGTCTTCCACAACGTATGCAGTCATCGTGGTATGAAGCTGGTGCATGAGGCAGGCGAAGTTCAAGGCATGATTCGCTGTCCTTACCATTCATGGACGTACGATCTTGACGGCAATCTAAAAGGCACACCACACATTGGTGGTATCGCAAAACACAAAGATGACCGATTTAAGTGTGAAAAACATGGCCTTAAGCCACTTCGTTCAGCCGTTTGGATGGACATGGTGTTCGTCAACTTATCGGGCAATGCAGAAAGCTTTGAAGAGCATATCGCGCCGCTAGAGCAACGTTGGCAGCAATTCTTAGGTGAAGAAGGATTAGGGCTTCTTCGCCGCGTGAACATGGGTGGCAACTTAGAGATAGAAGTGAAAAGTAACTGGAAGCTTGCCGTAGAAAACTACTGTGAAGCTTACCACTTACCTTGGGTGCATCCGAGTTTGAACAGTTATTCTCGCCTAGAGGATCACTACAACATCATGTTTGCAGAGCGTTTTGCTGGCCAAGGTAGTCTCGCATACAACCTCTCTGATACTGCAGGAACACACTTACCTAAATTTCCAAACTGGCCAGAAGATAAACTGCGTCATGCAGAATATGTTGCACTCTTTCCAAACGTGTTGCTTGGTATTCAAGCCGATCATGCCTTTGCGATGATGATTGAACCAATCACTGCGAATAAGAGTGTTGAGCACCTACGTGTTTTCTATGTGGGTGATGAAGCAACGAAAGATGAGTTCGCTGCGTGCCGTACTGCTACCGTTGAGTCATGGCGAGTCGTATTCGGCGAAGATATTGGAGCGGTCGAGGGCATGCAGGAAGGTCGTTACTCACCTGGCTTTGGTGGTGGTGTGTTCTCACCAGAAATGGATGTTCCGACGCATTTCTTCCAAACCTGGTTGGCAAAGCAAGTGAAAGCGGCACTGGAGCAGTAATATGATGCATTACCTTAATTATATTGATGGTGAGTGGTGCGATTCAGAGCAAGCGCTGACCGTCATGAACCCTGGCACAGCCGAAGCGTATGCGACGATTGCAGAAGCCACTATCACCGATGCCGATCGCGCAATGGCAGCGGCACGTCGAGTGGTCTATCAAGGTCTTCTTTCGGACGTTCGTCCCGCCGTCAGAACCGAGTGGATGTTAAAAGCCGCCGCAGCTATTCGTGAAATGGTTGATGAAGGTGGGTTAGTTGCCTGTCGTGAAAATGGGAAATCTTTGCAAGATGCCAAAGATGAGTTTTTAGAGTCGGCACGTTACTTCGAATACTACGCTGGCATGGCCGACAAGCTGGAAGGCACGTCAATTCCGTTGGGTAAAGACTATGTCGACTTCACTCAATATGTGCCGTTTGGCGTGTCAGTGCAGATTGTGCCGTGGAATTTCCCTGTCTCTATTTGTGCACGCTCATTGGCACCTGCATTAGCCGCAGGTAACGCAGTGGTGATCAAATCGCCAGAGATTTCTCCACTTGCCATGACGTTGTTGATTAAAGCGATTGAAAAAGCGGGCTTCCCAAAAGGCACGATTAACTTGCTATGTGGCAAAGGCTCAGTCGTTGGCAGTCATTTGGTGCAGCACCAAGAGGTCGATCAAATTGTCTTTACGGGTTCTGTTCCAACTGGCCAACGCATCCTGCAAGATTCAGCGCAACGCGCTACTCCATCGGTGATGGAGCTGGGTGGTAAATCGGCTGCTATCGCGCTGAAAGATGCGAGCCTCGAAACACTTTTGAAAAGCGTTCAGGTCGGTATTTTCTTTAACGCTGGTCAAGTGTGTTCGGCAATGTCTCGTTTGCTGATTCAAAAAGAGCGTTATGAAGAAGTAAAAGCGGCGGTTGTGGAAATGGCAAAAAGCCTAACCATTGGCCAAGGCGAAAGCCAGCCGGACATCACACCGTTGGTATCGGCTGATCAACAAGCGCGCGTGCTTGAAATGATAGAACAAGCAAAAGCCGACGGCGCGAACATCCTAACGGGTGGGTACGCCCCTGATTTGTCAGGTTACTTTGTGGCACCGACGGTGATTGAAGCCTCACCAGATATGCGTATTGCTCAAGAAGAAGTGTTTGGCCCTGTACTGGTAATTACACCGTTTGAAACCGAGCAAGAGGCCGTTGAAATCGCGAATGGCACCGATTTTGGCCTGGTCGCTGGTGTCTTTGGTGAAAGCCTAAACCAAACATTGCGTGTGGCACAGCAACTGCGTGGTGGACAAGTGTTCATCAATGAATGGTTTGCTGGTGGCATCGAAACACCATTTGGTGGCGTGGGCTTGTCCGGGTTTGGGCGAGAAAAAGGACAAGAAGCGATTTATAGCTACGTCCAGACACGCAATATTGCCATTCGTTTGCAGTAAGACAGCAACGTATAGCTACCGTGTAACTGTATTTTCATCACCTCGTACCGGCTTGGATTTCAGACCACAAGCTAGGGCGAGGTTGATGGAATCACAACAAATCTGACAGCGGTTTGTAAACACGGAAATTCTGAACAAGGTAGTTGGAGTATAAGTGATGAGAAAGTGGCTCTGTATTATTTGCGGCTTAATCTATGATGAAGCACAAGGTTGGCCATCCGATGGCATTGCACCAGGAACAGCATGGGAAGATGTACCGGATGACTGGTTATGTCCTGACTGTTTAGTGGGTAAGGCCGATTTTGAAATGATCGAAATCACCGACGATGCGCCACTAGAAGAGGTTGCAGCTGTGTCTTCGGTGTCGGTAGAAGCGTCTGTTCAGCGAAATACGGCTCAGCCTCTTCCATCTGAAGTTACTCAACCTGTATTCTCAAATGACCCTATCGTTATCATCGGTAGTGGCCACAGTGGTTACCAGTTGGCGGCGGCACTTAGAGCACAATCCGAGACGGTTGCTATCACCGTCTTTACCGCTGATGATGGCGCTTTGTACAGCAAACCAGCTTTGTCTAATGCGTTGGTCATGAACAAAGACGGCGACGCGCTGCAAAGTGAAAGCGCGTTGAAGTGGGAAAGCCGTCTCAATATCCGCGTTTACCCGCATACGCGTGTTGAACAGATCGATCGTGCCAATTCAACGCTACATACCTCCATCGGTAAATACGCCTACAGCCGCTTGGTACTGGCAACAGGTGCATCACCGATTGAAATCCCAATTGAGGGCGATCGCTCTTGGGTTATGAGTGTGAACGACTTAGTTGACTACCGCCGTTTCAGATCGGAGCTGCAAGACAAAAAGCGCATCGCGATCCTAGGTGATGGCTTAATTGGCTGTGAGTTCGCAAATGATCTGATCGAAAGCGGTTATGAAGTAACAGTTATCGGGTTGGGTCAATGGCCAATGGAGCGTTTGATCCCGCAACAGTTGGGTGAATCATTACAAAGCGCACTTGCCGATCGAGGCGTGCAATGGGCTCTACAAGACAGTATCACCAGAATCGAACCAAGGTCGGAATCTAGTGCGGTTTTACATCTAAACAGTGGCAAGCAGATTGAAGCAGATCTAGTGCTGAGCGCGGTTGGACTCAAGCCAAATGTTTCTCTGGCTGAGCAAGCAGGGCTCGAAGTGGGCCGCGGCATTAAAGTGAATCAATTCGGCCAGACGAGTGATGAGAATATTTACTCGCTAGGTGACTGTGTTGAAACTGAGCAAGGTTGGCAGCCCTATATTGCGCCGATTAATCAAATGATCCCTTCTGTAGCGAAAAGCTTGCTAGGCGATGTCGCCCCTATCTCGTTAACACCAACTCCAGTGATTGTAAAAACGCCGATTCTTCCACTCACGATTTTCCCGGTAGCCGCTGAAGAACAGGGACAATGGTACATCGAGAACCAAGCAGATGAATTGACCGCTGCGTTTTATTCACCAGAAGGAGCAATGCTCGGTTTTGCGTTGCTAGGAAGAAAAGTACAGTCATTACGCGGCCCTTGGCTAGATCAATTGTCATTGAAACTGTCAGCAGCGTAGCGGAGAAAAAAGATGATTCATTTACCCAATGATGACGTGACGTGTGGTTGGTACCATGCGTTGCCAAGTATTCCAGAAAAACCGGCGTTAAAAGGTAAACAAATTGCTGACTATGCCGTGTTAGGTGCCGGTTTCGCAGGCCTAGCTATGGCAAGACGTTTAGCTGAACTTATGCCTAATGCACTAATTATACTGATTGATGCGCAACGTATCGGCCAAGGGGCTTCAGGAAGAAATTCGGGCTTTGTTATCGATTTGCCTCATAAGTTTTCACTTGAGCATCCCGACCCTGAGCACAAACAAAAGTTATTGTCGCTCAACCGTTCTGCGATTGCTCAGCTAAACACTTTAGTGTCGAAGCACAGTATTTCTTGTCAGTGGTCAACAAAGGGCAAATATCAAGGAGCCGTAGGGGCGCGCGGTGAAGCGTATCTCGATCACTTTGAGCACCTAATGAAAGACCTTGGCGAACCATACTTCCATGTTAATGGCAGTGAGCTGGCGAAAGTCTTGGGAACCAACTACTACAGCCGCGCAATTTACACGCCAGGTGGTTATTTAATGCAACCTGCTGCTTTGGTGCGTGGGCTAGGGGAAAGCCTTCCAGAGAACGTCGAGGTGTTAGAGAACTCGCCAATCCGCAAGCTCAGTAAAGAAAACGGTTGCTGGGTATTACATGGAGATAGTGGCTCTGTTGAAGCCCCTGAACTGCTGCTTGGGACCAGCATTTTTACTCGGGAGTTTGGTTATCTTAAAAACAGACTACTTCCAGTGATGACGTTTGCAAGCTGGACGCGTCCATTGACTGACGCAGAAATGCAGCGATACGGAGGAGAGCTGAATTGGGGCCTAACTCCAGCTGATCATGCGGGAACGACGTTACGTATGACCGCCGATCGACGTATTTTGATCCGCAATACTTACAAACACGTGCCGAAATATGGCTCAAGCATGAACGATAAAGTCAGAGAACAAATCCGAGACGATCATCGTCAAGTCTTTTTGGCGCGTTACCCCGAGCTGGCCGACGTACCATTTACTCACACATGGGGTGGGGTATATGCCATCTCTCGTAACTTTACTAACTTTTTTGGTCAATTAGATGAAGGTGTTTATGCCAGCGCTTGCGACAATGGTGTTGGTGCTGCGTGGGGAACCATTTCTGGAACACTGTTAGCTGACTATGTCGTTGGTGCGACATCTAAATCATTGGATGACATACAGCAAGTGACAGGAATGCCTTGTTTGAATCCGCCAGAGCCTTTTTTAGGTTTGGGAGTAAAAACGCGTATCCAATTAGCAAAATGGCAAAGCCGGAGTGAATTATGAAGCAAGTCAAACTTGTTGATAGTAAAAGTCTAGATTTCAATGTTCGTGGTGATACGCCGGGAATGGCGTATGTTGCCAGGGCGTTAAGCCCAGAAATTTCACCAAACATTGGCGTAGGCTTTGCTAAATGGGAAGGCGCTAAAGTGGCTTGGACAGTGCTTTATGATGAAGTTATTTTCGTGATTGAAGGCTGTTTCGAGCTGACCGCAAATGGTGAAACACATTTTGTGCACCCAGGTCAGATGCTGTGGATACCGGAAGGAACTGAATTGGTTTATGGTGGGCATGCTCTGTTCGGCTATGTGGTTCATCCAGGAAACTGGAAAGAGTTACATGGTATTGAATGACTTTTATCATTTAGTAGTGTTTCGGAAAGGCAAAACAAAAATCCGATTTTTACCCATGAGTTTTCGTAAAAGAACTTAATCTCAATGGAGCAAGGGTTTCTTACTTGCTATGTTTCTTGGTCACGTTTCCAGACGTGTTAGACCTTTCTCAATTGCTATTTTATCTATCAAAAAGGGAAGCCTTGGCTTCCCTATAATGAGTCTTCTTTTGGCTTGGCTAAATCTTTTATTTTAGCTCAAATTTACCCTGCATGATTGCCCAGTGACCTGGGAACGAACAGAAGAATGAATAGTCACCGCCGGCTTTCATTTTCTCAGTACTGAACGTAATGCTGGTGCTTTCACCGCCACCAATTACTTTTGTGTGAGCGTAGACGCGATCATCATTTGGTTTTACGTAGTTATTTTCTGCTCCAGCTGCCATGCCATCAGTACCGACTGCTTGTAGGTTGGCTGTGTCAGAGATGACCACGTTGTGACCCATCGATTGCGCTGGCATCTTACCTGTGTGATTCAGCGTTAGTTTTACCTCTTTACAAGTGGCTGGTACGCTCAATGTTTTAGTAGAAAACTGCATCATATCGTTAGCATCTAATGACACTTCACACTCGGCACTGGCTTGGGCACCAAAGCTCATTCCTACTAATGCGAAGGTTGTTGCTAATAAACGTAAAGACATATAACACTCCCATTTTGTATTTTAGGCTGACTTGGATTGATCTTATCCAATAGTTCTCATTATCAGCCAATTTTCACTCCAAAAACGTGCTTCAATCGGTATATTGACGTTTTGTTGCAAGCTTGTACTGGTCAGTTCCGCTATTTGATCACTCAAATGCCTTATTTCATGCGATTGCGTGAGTTAAATCAAAAATCGTGATGAACCAGAGTTAAGGTGAAATTAATCTCGCTAAACGGGTGGAAGAATCGTTTGGTTTTAAGGTATTGGAGAGGTTTCGAGAAAGAAGCTCAGCTAAATTGCTGAGCTTCTATAGAACAGACGACAAGTAAACCTAGCGAGTTTGCTTTAACGTGTGCAACACATCATGCAGTGAAGGTGCGACAGTATGGCCTAATTGCTTTATTTCGTCACAAGGCTCAACCAAATCAGGGATTTGATAAGTGATCATGTTCGCTGCTACCGCAGCACGCACGCCATTATTTGAATCTTCAAAGGCGAGACATTTGATTGGATCTACGCTTAGACGACTTGCTGCAAGCAGGTAGATCTCTGGATCAGGTTTGCCGTGTGACACTTCACAGCCCGTCGTTAAGTTGTCGAAATACTTGCTTAGGCCCGCTAATTCCAACTTCTTCTGTGCCACTTCTTTTGCTGTAGAAGTGGCGACTGCAATTGGCAATCCTTGGCCTTTCAACCACTCAAGCAGCTCAATCACCCCTTCTTTTACCGGTATCGCTTGGTGCTTAACCACAGCGTCGTAACGGTCGCGCCACTCTTGGTGTAAGCGGTCAAGATCATCCCCATAAGCTTTACGAAAAATCACTTCAATGCCCGCTGCATTGCGACCAATGATTGAAAGGTAAACATCTTTATAGAAGGGTAGGTTCTGGGCTTCACATGCTTCTTGGAAAATATGCATACAGACGCGCTCAGTATCAAGGAGCAAACCATCCATATCAAATATAGCAGCTTGGTAGTTCATTACATTAAGACTTTTTGGTTGGGATGGCGCATTTTGACACAAGCAGATCGGTTTTTCTTCTAAAAATTAGAACTTGATTTTGATCCTATGAGTTCACATTGCCTCTGAACACACTATAAACAGAGTCTATAAATTAGGTGTGAAATATAATACTTTTAAAATTATAAAAATTTCAGTTAAATAGATAAAACTCTATCTTAATATAAGCTAGAGTTTTATTAATATTCTATTGTAATTTTAACTATTGGATAATTTATTAATAGTTAAAATTAATAATAAAATAATACCAAGTCACGATTGTTTACGACTGCATGAGTGTACCAGCTCTTGACTTCAGATATTTGTTGCTCTGATAAGCCTCCGAAGTCAACGTTATCTTGGTGAATATCTTGATTTTTTATCATAAAAACAACAGGGAAATCGTCAGGGAATGGGAATTTTATAGGATAATCGGTATTAGTGAATGGAATATCGCAGAAATCGTTTACATCGCAAGGATACCAAGAGTTATTGGATAAGTAATAACCAGTTATCTTACATATAGCTTCAAGCAAGTAAGCATAGGCGTAACCCAAGTGACTGTATTTTATCTCTTCAGACAACATTTGCATAAGAAGCTCTTCAGCTCGGATGCTTTCGCCACTACTTTCCAGCATTTCATTAATCACCTTAAAGGAGTCTTGACACCTTTCCATGATGGCTTTTTCTAGCTCTGGATTACGCTCATTCTTTAGTACGTTAAAAACCTTTTCAGTATCTAATGAATATACTGTCGCCCCATATCCCATATTTTATTCTCCTCACTTTTATACAGTTAAATTCATTTAAGTGTTTTTTATCGAAGGGATTATATTTTGATGTTTTTTGAAGGTAAAGTGTATATATAGAGGTTGTATTTATTATGATGAACTTTGAAAGTTTAAATTCTTAAAATAAATACTATATATTTAATTTTATTAGATCTAGCTCATAAAAATACCTTAACTATTATTGTGTTTATTGTTAAGGGTTATTAAATCTGTGAGGTGGTTCAAGACAATAAAATTTAGAAGAAAATACCGTCAAACTTAGGTGGCTATTCTATCTGAGCACTCAGCCCACTACTTATGGTGGGCTGAGTGCGCGGTTGGGCATCAGGCACATTATTTGGCGATGAATATGCCATATTAGGTGATATTCGTTAGTGTCTATTTTATCCCTAGGCGTTTTGCTAAGCGGTGTAAATTACCGTTATCTAATTCAAGCTGACGTGCCGTTGCTGCCCAGTTGCCTTGGTTTTCTTCCAGAGCTCGAACAATCATCGCTTTTTGGAAGGCGTCAGTGGCTGGTTTCAATCCGCCTTCTGGTAGCTCAAGCCGAGAGTTTTGTTCCGTTTCTTCAACGTTCTTGATGTTCTGATTCGGCGTTCGGATGTCAAAATCTTGCTCAACTAACTCAATGTCCATGGCGTGAGTACGCGCTTTTGCCAAAACACCAGCACGTTTAATGACATGTTCAAGCTCTCGCACGTTGCCTGGCCATGAATAGTCTTTGAGTGCTTGCACTAAAGTGGGGGACAAACGAATGCTGTTCAATCCCAATTTGCTTCTTAAGCGCTCGGCAAAAAAGCCTGCGAGTAACACCACATCGTCTTCACGTTCACGAAGAGGTGGAACATGAAGCGGGAAGACGCTTAAACGATGATACAAGTCGGCTCGGAATCGACCAGCAGTCACTTCTTCATGCAATATACGGTTGGTGGCGGCGACAATGCGTGTGTTGACTCGAATATGACGGTCATCACCCACACGTTGGATGTCGCCGTATTGTAGGGCTCGAAGTAACTTAGCTTGCAGTTCTAACGACAGTTCGCCGACTTCATCCAAAAACAGTGTGCCGCCATCGGCTTGTTCGAACTTACCCTTACGATTACTAATTGCGCCTGTAAACGCGCCTTTGATATGGCCGAACAACTCGCTTTCCGCGACTGATTCGGGCAGCGCCGCACAGTTGAGGTAAACCAAAGTATTGTTCGAGCGGTTAGAACGATGGTGAATAGCGCTGGCAACCAACTCTTTACCTACGCCGGTTTCTCCCATCACCAACACAGACAATTCCGTATCGGCGACTGCATCAATCTGCTCTTGAAGATTCTTCATCCCCTGAGAGTTGCCAATGATTTCATTACTTAAGGTGCGCTTCTCGGCGTAAGAATCACGTGGCAGGCTCGCTTGCGTCTCTAGTTGTTCTAGTAGGAGTGCAGTGTGTAGGCCACCTGCTGCCAACGCGCTGACAAAACGTAACTCTTGGTTGCGTAGCCCATCAAATTGGTTGGGATCGAAGGCGTCAATCGTAATGGCACCAATCAGTTGATCGTCGATCAGTAGAGGTAAACCAATGCAGGAATGGACATGCAGTTTGTCATCGTGGTTTGGAATCAAGCCGTCGTATGGATCAGGTAAGTCGCTGTCAGAGGGAAAGCGCACGATGTCGCCTGCTCGGGCAATGGCTTCTAACCTTGGGTGCTGCTCAATGGAGAAACGGCGTCCAAGCACTTCTTTCGCCAATCCATTGATCGCTAAAGGTTTAAAGTGCTGGTCTTCATACAAAAGAAGGGCAGAAGAGTCACACTTCAATACATCTCGAATCGTGGTTAATAACGTATCGAAGCGAGCCTGTTGAGTGAGCGCCGAGTTAAGGTCTTGCGTGATGTGTAGCCATTGCGCGATTAAAGAAGTCATAGCCAATACCGATTGTGTCAATATGACTATTTTAGTGTCTTAATGACAATTTTCAACTGTGTCTAAATGACACTTGTTAAAGTTGATTTTTAATTAAGGTGTTGAAATATATAGTAATTAAAAGTTGGCACGCCCAGTGCAATACAAGAAGAAATTATTTTTGTTTATCCCGTCATTCAAGGTAGTAATTATGACAATTCACGTAAAAAACAACATTCACTGGGTAGGTCAACGCGATTGGGAAGTTCAAGACTTCCACGGTACAGAATACAAAATGACAAAAGGTACCAGCTACAACAGTTATCTAATTCGTGAAGAGAAAACCGTATTGATTGATACGGTCGATCATCGATTCAGTCAACAATTCATCCAAAATTTAGAAATGGAAATCGACCTTAAGTCTATCGACTTTATCGTGGTAAACCATGCTGAAGAAGATCACTCAGGTGCATTGTCGGCATTGATGGAGAAAATTCCGAACACACCAATTTACTGTACAGAAGCGGCGATTGATTCGATTGTGGGTCATCACCACCATCCTGAGTGGAACTTCAAAACCGTAAAAACGGGCGACAGTATCGATATTGGTAACGGTAAGCAATTGGTGTTCGTGGAAGCGCCGATGCTGCATTGGCCGGACAGCATGATGACTTACCTAACTGGCGATGCAGTGCTGTTCAGTAACGACGCATTTGGTCAGCACTACTGCGATGAACGCTTATTCAATGATGAAGTGGATCAAAATGAGTTGATGGAACAGTGTTTGCGTTACTACTCAAATATCTTAACGCCATTCAGCAGCTTGGTAACCGCAAAAATCAAAGAAGTGCTGAGCTTCAATTTGCCTGTCGACATGATCGCCACGTCACACGGTATTGTATGGCGCGATAATCCGGTTCAAATCATCGAGCAATACTTAGCATGGGCAGACAATTATCAAGAAGATCGCATTACGATTTTCTACGATTCAATGTCAAACAACACTCGAATGATGGCCGATGCAATCGCGCAAGGCATTCACGATGTCGATCCTGGCGTGGCGGTCAAAGTCTTTAATGTCTCTAAGCATGATAAGAATGAAATTCTCGCCAACGTATTCCGCTCAAAAGGCATCTTGGTTGGTTCTTCTACCATGAATAACGTCATGATGCCGAAGATCGCAGGCATGCTAGAAGAAATTACCGGTCTGCGCTTTAAGGCGAAGAAAGCCGCTGCGTTCGGTAGCTACGGTTGGAACGGTGGTGCGGTAGATCGTATCCATGCTCGATTGACCGACGCAGGCTTTGAAACCGCAGTGAGTTTGAAAACCAAATGGCGACCAGATGGTAAAGCGATGCGTGAATGTCGCGAACATGGTCAGAACATCGCGAAATTGTGGGCGAAGCATGACCTGACAAGCCCTGTTATTTCGCCGGCGATTGCTGCGTCTGCACCACAAGTTCAATCACAACCCGCTGCGCCAGCGACAACACAAGCTGTGATAGATGCTGCTCCTAATAACCCTACTACCGAGGCGCATCCCGCAGATTGTCAATGCATGGTGTGTACAGTTTGTAATTGGGTATACGACCCAGCTAAAGGTGAGCCTAATCAAGGCGTTGAACCGGGTACGGCATGGTCTGAAGTGCCAGATTACTTCTTGTGCCCAGAATGTCACTTGGGTAAAGACGTCTTTGTCGAATACAACGGGTAAGGGGGCGAATATGCAAGCACCTATTGTGATTATTGGTAGCGGCTTTGCGGCTTACCAATTGGTGAAAACAGTGCGTCGAATTGACGCACATATTCCGCTGCAAGTGTTTACTGCTGATGATGGCGCGGAATACAACAAGCCTGATTTGAGTCATGTATTCAGCAACAAGCAAACCGCCCAAGACTTGGTAGTTAAAAGTGGTGAGGCGTTTGCACAGGAACACAACATCGAACTGTTCGCCCATACCAAGGTTGAGCATGTCGACGTGCAAGCTCAGCAAGTGGTCGCCAACGGCCAAACCTATCCTTATTCCAAACTGGTGTTTGCGACAGGCGCGAAAGCCTTTGTGCCGCCAATATCTGGTGGTGCAGCACCTGAGGTGATAACGCTGAACTCGCTACAAGAATATCAATTAGCGGAAGAGCAAATTAGCCGCGCGGAACGAATTCTAGTAATGGGTGGTGGTTTGATCGGCGTCGAGATCGCCATGGATCTCGCAACCAGTGGTAAAGCCGTTACGGTGGTTGAGCCAAATCCCCGTTTGCTCGCTAACTTGATTCCTGAATTTGTTGCATTGCGGCTGGAGAATCAACTTAAGCAGCAAGGTATTCAACTTGCCTTAGAGACTGGAGTTGTCGCGATCAATCACTCGGATGATTCGCTGGTGGCAAGCTTGAGCAAAGGTAAGGAAATCGAAGCCGATGTAGTGATTTCAGCTGCGGGTTTACGTGCTAACACTTGGTTAGCGAAGGCTTGTGGGTTGAGTGTCAATAAAGGCATCGAGGTGGATGCTCGATTACAGACATCAGCAGCCAATGTGTTCGCATTAGGCGATTGTGCTGAGATCCAAGGTCGAATGATGCCGTACCTCCAACCGATCGTGCTAAGTGCCAATGCTTTGGGCAAACAACTACTGGGGCAAGAAGCAGAGTTGAAACTACCGCCCATGATGGTAAAGGTCAAAACGCCGAGCTACCCAATTCAATTGGCAGGCGATTTTAGTTCGGTGACGAACTGGAGCGTGCAGATTTCTCAAACTGGCATTGCCGCGAAAGCAGAAGATGAAAATAGCCGACTTATGGGCTTCGTCGTGACGGGAGAACAAGTTACGCAAGCATTTCCATTGCTTCGAGAGTTGTCTCAAGCCGGTCAGGCTTAACCGATTTAAACGAAAAGAATTGTAATTAGAGAGGGTATTATTATGTCGCATCTACGAATTCCTAAAGACTGGACTGTTCAACGTTCAACGCCTTTCTTCACTAAAGACAATGTGCCACCAGCGCTACTGACTCATCACAATACTGCTGAGGGTGTGTTTGGGCAGTTGTGCGTCATGGAAGGGCAAGTGACTTACTACGGCTTTGCTGATGAAAATGCCACAGAAGCAGAAGTAGTGGTGGTGATTAATGCAGGCCAGTTTGCTACAAGTCCACCGCAGTACTGGCACCGCATTGAGATGAGCGATGATGCTCAGTTCAACATCAATTTCTGGTCGAACAAGGACAAGAGTGGGCAAGCGATGTTCCACGCTAAGTAGTAGTGAACCTTTGTAAGTGCTTTGACTGTTACGCTAATCGTCAAGTAAAGGGGTGTAGAAGGCGCAATAAACGGACTGAAATACTGGATCATCGAGACCGTGGAAAGAGAAATCACGAGTAATGATTTCAATTCTTTAGTAGCATGTTACGAAACATTTCAGTCAGGTGAACTAAGGGAAGCGTGCAATGGAAAAACAACGAGTAGCATTTATTGGTCTGGGTGTGATGGGGTACCCAATGGCTGGTTACCTAAGTAAAGCGGGCTTTGAAACCAAAGTATACAACCGCACAAAAGCGAAAGCCGATAAGTGGGCTGAAGAATACCAAGGTGTGGCTTGTGAAACACCACGTGAAGCCGCAGAAGGCTGTGACATTGTTTTTACCTGTGTGGGTAATGATGATGACGTTCGTAGCGTTGTTTACGGTGAAGAAGGCATTCTGGTCGGTTTGAAAGCGGATGCAGTGTTAGTGGATCACACGACGACTTCTGCAGACCTAGCGGTTGAGCTGGCTGAAGCGTGTGTTAAGTACGGTAGTCACTTTATTGATGCGCCAGTTTCTGGTGGTCAAGCGGGCGCAGAAAATGGTGTTCTAACTATCATGTGTGGTGGTGAACAAAGCATTTTTGACCGTGTGTCTCCGGCGATGGATGTGTACGCGAAGCAGATGACGCTACTGGGTGAAAACGGTCAGGGTCAACGCTGTAAGATGGTAAACCAAATCTGTATTGGAGGCGTTTTACAAGGCCTGAGTGAAGCTTTGCTGCTGGCACAAAAATCAGGCTTGGACATCGCTCAAGTTGTAGAAACGCTTAAGCATGGCGCTGCAGGTTCTTGGCAGATGGAAAACCGCGCAAATACGATGGCTGAAGACAAGTTCGATTTTGGCTTCGCTATTGATTGGATGCGCAAAGACTTAGGTTTCTGTCTGCAAGAAGCTGAGCGAGTGGGTCTAGAACTTCCACTGACTAAGAAAGTGGATGAGCAATACGCAGACCTTCAACGTGATGGTTTAGGTCGCATGGATACATCAGTACTGATCAAAGCGGTCGCTAAAAATCAGTAGTTGATGAATCAGTAATAGATAAACAGTTCTTTGGTATTAAAGAGCTTAAAGAAATCTAAGTTAATCATAATGAACCTCCTTGAGCATGGTTTATGACTTGTGATTAAGGATTAGTGATTTGAAATCAGGAGGTGCTGTTGGGCACCTCCTTTTTTATGTCTTTTAATCACACAGCGTGACGATCACAGCGTTCGCTTACTTGTTTAAGCCTAGTGCAATCTCAAGACCTTTGCCGTACGCTTCGTCCGCTTGGTATGCGTGTTGAACGTGGCGCTGTTGGATGAACTCTGGTACACCGTCCATTGCGCGAGCTGTGTTGTCGAACAGAGTTTGACGTTGCTCTTCACTCATCAGACGGAATAGGTCACCCGCTTGGCTGAAGTAGTCTTCGTCTACACGGTGATCGTAGTGATCAGCGTTGCCGTTGATGCGTAGAGGTGGCTCAGAGTAATCTGGTTGCTCTGCCCATTCTTGTTTGTAGTTTGGCTCGTAACCTAGTGTTGAACCAAAGTTGCCATCAACGCGCATTGCGCCATCGCGGTGGTAGCTGTGAACAGGGCAACGAGGTGCGTTCACTGGGATTTGATGGTGGTTCACACCTAGACGGTAACGCTGAGCATCGCCGTAAGCGAACAGACGACCTTGTAGCATCTTATCTGGAGAGAAGCCGATGCCAGGTACTACTGCAGCTGGGTTGAACGCTGATTGCTCAACTTCTGCGTAGAAGTTTTCTGGGTTACGGTTCAGTTCAAACTCACCAACTGGGATCAGTGGGTAGTCTTTTTGAGACCATACACGTGTTAGGTCGAATGGGTTGAAGTTGACTTCATCCGCTTCTAGCTCAGGCATGATCTGTACGTACATCTTCCATTTAGGGAAGTCTTGACGTTCAATCGCTTCGTAAAGGTCACGGTGATGGCTTTCGCGGTCTTTACCTACGATTGCTTCTGCTTCTTGGTCAGTTAGGTTTTTGATGCCTTGCTGAGTTTTTAAGTGGAATTTCACCCAGTAACGCTCGTTTTCTGCGTTGATGAAGCTGAATGTGTGGCTACCAAAACCATGCATATGACGGTAAGACGCTGGGATACCTCGGTCACTCATTACGATAGTCACTTGGTGGAATGCTTCTGGTAGTGATGTCCAGAAATCCCAGTTGTTGGTAGAGCTACGCATGTTAGTGCGAGGGTCGCGTTTTACTGCGTGGTTTAGGTCTGGGAATTTTAGTGGGTCACGTAGGAAGAATACTGGTGTGTTGTTACCAACCAAGTCCCAGTTACCTTCTTCAGTGTAGAATTTAAGTGCGAAACCACGGATGTCGCGTTCTGCGTCTGCTGCACCGCGCTCACCAGCTACGGTAGTGAAGCGAGCAAATAGTTCTGTTTTTTTGCCGATGTCAGAGAAGATTTTAGCGCGAGTGTATTTTGTGATGTCGTGCGTTACTGTGAACGTACCGTAAGCACCAGAACCTTTTGCGTGCATACGACGCTCAGGGATCACTTCGCGGTCAAAGTGTGCCAATTTTTCAAGGAACCAAACGTCTTGTAATAGTTGAGGGCCACGAGGACCTGCAGTCATAACGTTTTGGTTATGTGCGACAGGGCAACCTGCTGCTGTAGTCAATTTCTTGTTTGTCATTTTTCTTCCCCCTCCAGGGTTCAATACCTTAGAAACTGTAGAGGAGGTTATTACGGAAAAGCTGGGGGAGAAAACTGATATTGCTTATCAATTCAATAGATGGTGACTATGGTCGAAACTATATTAGAATCAGAAATTTACTACATTAGCTTGATTGACATAACAATCGGCGTTCTCGAAAGCGATTGACTGGGGGGGGGGAGCGCTATCCAGTTAGCGTGTCTGCGATGCTAGTAATATCGCCCCTTAAATGAAGTTTTACGTGTCATCAAAGGGGCGAAAGGGGGGAAGTAATTAAGAGTACTTCACTTCAAGTTGTTCAGCTTTTGCAAATGCTGGGTGTGTCGCGAGCTGCTTCCCATAACGTTCAATATTAGGGAAGTGATTAACTAAACCAAACTTTTGAACCAATTCGACAATGAAAGACATCATGATGTCAGCGCCAGTCAGACGCTCTTCTACTAGGTAAGTTTTGCCTTCTAAGGATTGCTCGAAGTAGCCTAGTACATTCATTGCTTCCTTGTCGGCATAGCCTGATAAAAACTGAGTTTCATTTGGCTCTTTGCTTACGAAGATTTTTAGCAGCATAGGTAAAATTGCAGAGCTTTCTGCAAAGTGCATCCATTGCAAATATTCTGTGTGTGCTTTTGTACCACGCTCAGGAGCAAAGCCTCCGTCACTGTATTTCTCAATCAAATATTCGGTCATTGCACCTGACTCAATGATAATCTCGCCGTTATCTTCAAGAACAGGTGACTTTCCTAATGGGTGAACACTTTTTAGTTCTGGCGGTGCCATGAAGGTCACGGAATCACGAATATAGGGTACAATCTCGTAATTTACATCTAGCTCTTCAAGTAACCAAATGATGCGCTTTGAACGAGACTGATTGAGGTGGTGAAGTTTAATCATTTACATATCCCTTTTTATAATGGGTCGTTAATCTGTACTACAAGCTTGCCGAAATTCTTACCTTCCAACAGACCGATGAATGCTTCTGGCGCATTATCCAGTCCTTGTACTAGATGTTCGCGGTATTGGATCTTTCCTTCTGCCAACCATTGATTAATATCTTGCGCAAATTCACCGTAACGATGTCCGTAATCATCAAAAATGATGAAGCCTTGCACCTTGATTCGTTTGGTCAGGAGCTTACCCATTAGTAATGGAAGGTGGTCGGTACCTTCAGGCAGCTCTGTCGCGTTGTACTGAGAAATCAAACCACAAAGTGGGATACGCGCATTTGTATTCAGAAGTGGCATTACAGCCTCGAATACTTTGCCACCTACGTTTTCGAAGTAAACATCGATACCTTTGTCACAGGCATTTTTCAGTTGTTCTGCAAAGTCTTCAGCTTTGTGATCAATACACTCATCGAAACCAAGCACCTCTTTAGCGTAACGGCATTTTTCTTCTCCGCCTGCTATACCAACAACTCGGCAACCTTTGATTTTACCAATTTGACCAACTGTTGCGCCTACAGGCCCCGTAGCAGCTGCTACCACGATGGTTTCCCCTGGTTTTGGCTGACCAATGTCGAGTAAACCCATGTACGCGGTAAATCCTGGCATACCTGCAACGCCTAACGCGTAAGAAGGGTTTTGCGGTTCTTTACCAAGTTTAATGACCATCTCACCAGTTGAGATAGCGTAGTCTTGCCAGCCAACAGTGTAGGCAAGAACCCATTCACCCGCTTCGTAATCTGGGTGGTTTGATGTTTCTACCTGACAAACTGTACCACCGACCATTACGTCATCAATTGCAACAGGGTCAGCGTATGATTCGGCATCACTCATGCGACCACGCATGTATGGATCTAGAGATAAATAAACCGTTCTCAATAGCATTTCACCCTCTTTCGGAGTCGGTTTCGTTACCTCTTCTAAACGAAAGTTTTCTTGTGTCGGTGCACCATGGGGACGTGACGCGAGTACGATTCTGCGATTTGTTGCGTTAGTCATATCTATCTCACTTGTTGATTAGACCGGTCGTCTAGTATTTATTTCAAAATATCCCGCTTATTTAAAGCGGGAAGGTTTACTGTGTTAACACTGACGCTTTTTCTGACAGTGAAACGTGTGTAGGGTGTTCATTCTGCTTCCACGCCGCCCGTTATGGGCAAGTGCGCGTATTCTGCAGTAAGTGTTGAGTATAGGTCAGACTTTGCGTCAATGCTGCCTGATCTTGATAAAGTTTGTTCAGCAAGCTAGCGCCATTCCAAAGGTAGTATATCTGCCTTGCTAATAACGCACTGTCACCATTGGGGATTGAGCCATCTTGAATGCCGATGTCAATGCAATCCGCTATCGCTTGAATGGTTTTGTCTGCTCCTTGGCGTAATGCCAAGCGCATTGACTCTGAGAGATCGGAGACTTCTGCACTTAACTTAACCAATAAACATTTGTTCGCATTACACACGTCGTCTTCTACTTTGACCATTTCTTCGAAATAGCTCATTAGGCGTTGGTAGCCACTCAGTTCAGTATTGGTAAAGCGTGCGTTTAAACGCTCAAAATACTTAGTAAAGTAGTCTTGAATCATCGCTTCACCAAATTGTTCTTTGGATTTGAAGTAATGATAAAACGAGCCTTTTGGCACTGCGGCCTTTTTTAATAGCTCTGAAAGACCAACACTCGTGAACCCTCGGTTTACGATCAACTCGTATCCGACGTCGAGAATATGTTGGCGTGTGTCATTCGTCTTTGCGTTCATGAAGTGTACTATAGAATGAATTAGACCAGTCGTCTAGCCTTTGTTGTGGGTTATTTAATCAGCTCATACTCAATAACAAATAGCGTGTCGGTATTTGGGTAGATTTCTCGAATTAACTGCTCGAGTTTTGGTAGTTCGATGGCTTCTTGTTCTGCATGAAACTCATTAATTTCTTCAAAGTGAAGTGGTTCTACAGAACGTATCTTGATATCGCAGACTTTACGATCCGTTTCTAAGGTAAAAACTTCGACTTCTGTATTGGGAACGTAATGGCTTTCTGATTCATCTCGAATCGTTATCGTCTTTTTGCCTGACGTGATCAACGGAGTTAAGAATTCAAAAAAAGTAATCTTGGTTGGATGAGATGGCATGATGTACTCGTTAGTCTGGTTGTTTGGCGTAATTATATACCCAAATCCCTCAGAGATTCCTGTATTACTAGAACGATCGAGCGCGGATGAAGCGAATTAACTTGGCACTAAAGTAACCTGAGATAACGCCTATCCAGTTGGTGCTGAGATCATCAAAACTAAATGATCGATTTGGAATAAAAAGTTGGCTTATTTCTTCCATTGAAACGATAGCTAGCAGCAGTAGCAAAAGACGAATCCCAAAAAAGTCGGTTTTATTCGAGCTCACCAGAGAAGGGAACGTGAAGACCGATAAAAAGCCGATCAATAAACTGAAAGTAAAGTGAAGCGTACTCGATCCGCCTAAGTAGGTTTCCATTTGCAGGTAAGTGGTATGGTGTAGGTCAGAGCTTTTCCACAAAGAAAGTGAAGCGGTTAACATCAGGACTAAAACAAAACTCGTGCGTGCCAGTATTAAAGCCATAATTAACCTATTGGAAAGAAGCCTAAGTAACGTTTTACAAAGTACAGTGCAGCTAAATTCTGGATAGCCATGCCAATTGCCATTGCCCACGCTGCACCAATCACCCCAAACATTTGGCAAAGCGTAACAAGTAGGCAGATGGACACCGTACCGGAGGAAATTGTAATGTATTTCATGGTTCTCTCATGACCACTCATTAATAATAAAAAACCTACTGAACCAGTCGCAACATTGACTAACTGCCCCAGAGAAAGGACGACTAATAGTGGCGCCGCGGCGAGAAACTCCTCACCAAAAAACTGCATTACAAACTCGGGGAAGAGGGTGCAAATAATTACGGGTACAATCGCTAAACCAACATTGGCTCGGCACGCCAAGCGGCTCAGGTTCTGCAGTTTACGCATTTGACGCTCTTTGTAGAGAGAGGCAAACATCGGGGCGACCACAAAGTTAATGGTAATCAGCACGAAGCCAATCAGTAGTGATGTACGTTGGGCTGCGGCTAACAAACCGAGTTCCGCTGTTGAGATAAAAAAGCCCGTAATAACAAGGCTTCCCCATTGAAGAACATTCGTGAAGATACTGCCAACCCAGACTTGCTTGGCAGAAGAGACCATTTTTTTGTTTGGTACGAAAGCCGATGTTTGATATTGATCTGAGCCAAGCCAATTGGCACTAGATATGACCGCGACACCTATGCTCGCTAAAAGCAGTGCGGTCATTAGATTGTTGATATTTTGCTGACCGATATAGTCTAGGGCAAAGACAAAAATGACCATCAACATGCTTACCCCAAGCTGCAACGCAAACAGAGATGATACTACTTTTCTACATGCTTGAAGCACCCGACTGTTGGTTTGCGCAAGCACCAAGAAAGGTATGCAAAGCAAGCATAAAGTAATCGCATACATTGGTGATTGAGTCTGGTTTAGCTGTTCTGGAAACAGATTAAACCCTGCTAACAAAACGCCTATGGCGAGCAAGCAAAATGCCATACTTCGATAAAGTGCGGTTTTATAGTTTTGGCTTTGTTCAAGCTTCTCTTTGTTATTAAAAGCGATCGCATTGTAACGAACTAACGAGACATCAAAACCTAGCTGAGAAACGATAGCGAGTAGCGAGACTAGGTTGAATAAAAAGAAAAATTGACCGGCCGTCGAAGCGTCACTGGTCTTCGATACAATCAGAGTCAGTAAAAAAGCAAATAGCGCACTCAACACACGCGTGATTGCGGTTTTTAATCCAGTAGATAACAAGCTTTTTTTACCGCTGGGCATCAACAGTAATTTTTGTTGAACAGTGTGAAACATAGGGGCATTTAACCGTAAAGTTTATTGAGTGCGAGGCGCTGTTTTTCTTCACTGAAGGCATCGTTTAATTCTGCTGTATATTGGCGAAAATCAATCTCTTCATAATGATTGACACAATGCGCGATCTGCTTGGCCATTTCTTCAGGTGTGAGCGCTAAAAACGGGTAGTTGAGATCTTTGGTTGCGCCGATGGTCCGAATAACCATAGGAAGATGTAACTTGGATGCTTCTAGAATGGTTAACGGCATCCCTTCCCATGCTGCAGTATGTAGATAAAGGTCTGAACCCTTGAGCTTTTCAACTACCTCATCGCGAGGCAGCATGCCCGTTACATCCACATTTTCAGTGCGTAATTTCTGTTCGAGTACGTGGTCACCGCCACCTATCCATGTGATTTCTATCGGGCGGTTAAGCGCATACCGATTAAGGAACTGCAATGTGCTGATAAGAAACTGAGGATCTTTTTGGGGCGCGACACGACCAAGTACAACGAGCTTCAGCGCTTCTTGCTTGTTTCGCTCTATACGATCTTCACTTTGATAAGACACGTAGTTGTTGAGCAGTTCGGCACGTTTCGCACCAATGCTAATGGCTAGGTCACACTCTCGTTGGCTACAGCCTGCAACCACATCAATTTTGCTCAGTTTTACTTTCTCTAGTGCTTTATAGATCTGGCGTGCAAGCTCTGAGATATCTTCACGTTCGAAGGCATAACAGTGCGGTGTGTAAACCAAGCGTGCCTTGCCAAGCTTTAGAAATCGGCCGAGAAATCCCGCTTTACTCGAGTGCAAATGCACGACGTCGGGAGCAAGTGATGCAATCATGTGGTTTGCATCGCGAATAAATTGAAGCAAGCCGCCTTCTACCCACTTTGTCTGTACGAAAATGTGGTGGTTGTTCTCATTGGTCAAGTCGTTTTCTCGGGCTCTGGCTAGCAAGAAATGTTGATAAGGCTCGTCTCTGGATGAGTGAACATAACTATAGAGGGCGGTTTGAACGCCACCTCCAAACGCTTCTGTAACATGGAGTACTTTCTTCATGATGATTTTGTCCCTGGTGTTTGCATCCATTTGTGTTTAAAAGCATCACGCTCTTGCTCTGAATAAACGTGGCGATACAAGGGAAGATCGTACATATAGAACAGTTTTGAGAAGTCGTAGTGATTCTTAAAGTGTTGGTGGATATTGGAGTACCACTTGTTTTTCGCTTCGTTGCTGTTTTTCAGTACGAAGTCTTGCAACTCAAGAAACTCACCGATTTCTTTATCAAGAGAACTGAGCTGTTCGCATTTGATTAGCATGACGTTGGCCTGATCGTTCTGGAATGTGAAGAAAGGTTGAGTGTTGTCCAGCTCTTGGCGCATCACATCGATATTGAAATTACGCTTTAACTCGTTGTCGAACCAGTCCGCAAAATAGTTGAGATTGATATAGTTATCAAAGCAATGCTCGAGGTGCTGATACGTGACTTCCATATCTCGGTGAATTGCATCATTCTTTTTGCCTTCGATAAATTGCAAATGGAGGTCTTGAAAGAAACGAGAAAAGACAGTTGCGATTGGATCGCGGACCAGCGTAACGATTTTAATCTGCTCGCGTTTTTGTAAGATACGTTTTCGCTGCTTGAGCACTAAGCGATAGAGTGCGCGGTTTCGGAAGTCGAAGAATTTACTCACGTCTTTTTTATTGTGATACATGTGAAATTCTTCGTGATCATCAAAGGTGTGGATGTGATAGCTCGGGATATTTTTCTCCCCTAGCGTGTGCTCAATTGATGAGGAGCCAACTTTGCCCATTTGGTAAACTAAAACAAAATTATCAGCTTGGAGTTCTCGGTTCTTTTCAAATTGTCGAGAGATTGAATACTTCATCTATCCTATCCTTGATTATTCATATTCGTGGTGATGGTTTACCGGAAAAGTATGAGCAATGGCCCTTGAGTCGTTGCTCATGCTGATCATGACGGGTAATAAGAGTATTAAAATTATGGTGGTGTTTACCGCAACGAAAAACACCATGATGAGGGCGTATATCGCAAGTAATAGGCTTTTTCTGTTTTCATTAAGACTACGGAAGCAAAAGCGAATAAAAAGAAAATAACCACCAAACAGCAGACCGATACCAAACAATCCGTATTCAATTGCGGTATCTAACACAAAGTTGTGGGTGTAGATCGCCAGCTCATCATAATTAAAGTAACTGATCATAAAGTTGGGTAACATTTTCGCGCCGACACCTAACACTGGGTGTTGAAGTAAAATATCTAGCCCATTGGCAAGTAAAAGTTTTCTATGAAGATTCGATACCCAGCGCGCTTCACTTTGGTTGGCAAATAAGACGTCTTCTTGGGTTATTTCCAATGTGTCTGCTAGCGTTTCAAACCCAACGTAGAGTGTGGTTGTGACGGCAGTAAACACAATGAAGCTCAAGGCTAATAAAATTGTCCACGTGTACGTTTCGCTGAGCGATTTTCTCATTAAGTTTTTTACGAGCAGTTGGTCAAAGAAGAAAAGCAGACAAAAACCAAGTAGCGCTTTTCTTTCTTGTGACAACACCAGTAATACTAAAGCTACGAGCATCAAAAGGTGGAAAGCGCGAATTTTATCTCGATAAAGGTACAGTAGTGAGCACAGTACACCGAACCCGTATTTACTTACCCCGAGTAACTTAAACCCACTTTGATAGCCCTGAGCAAAGTGCCATAAGGCAACGAGCGAACAGATGAAAAACAACAGATACGTGAAATAAACCATTACCCGTTCGTCATCAAACACGCCATAGGCGTACATTAGGCTCAGTAGGCACAAAATCGCTAACCATTGCACAGTTTCTATAACTAGCGGCATTAAAGGGACGCGATTTAGCAGACCACTTATGAACACATACCCAGTGAACAATACGAGGAACCCCATACAGGGATGTATGAGTTTTTCAGCTTTTCCTTCCAATACCACTAATGCAGTAAAACCAATAGACAAAAGGCTTGCGATGTCAGATGGGGCTAGCGCTATTCCTCCAGCACGAAACTTCATTGGAATAAAGAACAATACTAATAGGCATGCTGCAAGCAATGAGGCGCGATGGCTCGATGGCGCGGAACTATTTGTTGGCGCAAAGCTGCTGGTAGATTCCATAGTAACCTTCACGAAATTTATCGATGGTGTAGAGAGAGGCCCTATTGACTGAGTATTGACTTGCAGCGTCATACCGCTCAACACTTTCACACAGTTGGAGAACTTTTTGGCTCAGTTCAGTGGCGTTACCAACTTGAAATAAATATTCGGCACGTCCGGTGACGTCATCCAAACCAGGTACGTCCGACGATAGTACGGGTAAGCCTGCTGCCATCGCCTCAACCGCCGCCAAACCAAAGCCTTCGACGTGCGACGATTGCACGTAAATATCCATGTCGTTCAAAAAGGCTGGAACGTCAGAAACTACGCCATGAAAGTGAACACGTTGCGCGACGTTGATTTTTGTTGCCAATGCTTGCAGTGACGATTTTTTTTCTCCATCTCCCGCAAGGTGGAGTTCGTATCGTCTTGGTAAATGGATAAGTGCTTGGATAAGCGTTTCATGGTCTTTATGTTGGTGAAGTCGGCCCACCATGCCAATCTTGATAACTGGTTTGTCGATTAGGTGGCTGGCGAATCTTGGCGTCATAGAAAACCTTTTTAAATCAACGCCATTGTGCACCACGTGATATTTATGTTGATAGCGAGGCATGAACTTCACCAGTTCATCTTGTACTTTTTCACTAATACTGACCGTCAAGTCGTGGCCCCAATATAAGACGTATTCCATGAACTTAAACAGCGGATAGTCACGTCGACGGTTATAAGAACAGTGCTCAGTCTGGATTCGTTTTTTACCTACCGCCAATAGCGCTAGGTAAATGGAAGGGTAGAGGTGCCCGTGAACGACATCCGGCCAACGCAGCAAAGAGAATTTCTCACTCAATGACAATGTGCGCCAGTTAAAACACTCTACCCCTTGGGCGGATAGCATTGGTAAGTAATCATTTTCATCACACAAGACCAAAATTTTGATTTCGTATTCAGGCTTATGTTCTAAAACAAGGTCGACTAAGAACTTCTGAGCACCGCCGTTCTGAGAAAGATCATTGATAATATGTAGAATCTTGGTTTTCATGATTAATTGGTCAGATATTGCTGTTTAAGGTCGGTGATTTCTGTATTTGAGAAAAAGTGCTTCGTCAATTTAGAATTCAGCATTTCTTCAACGTACTCGGGTGTAGGTTGAAATTGCGTTTTGAATTCTTTCATTAGTGGCGAGTACCATTTGTTGTCTGATTGATTTTCATAAACAACATCCACGGGGTAACCTAAAAAGTCTTCAACTGCGGAGTTAGCCTTTGTTAGCTTGTCACTTCGAATGACCAACAGTGAGAAGTTATTGTTATGGTATGTTTGATAGCCTACTTCGTGATTAAAAGACTCGTTAAACACATCAATCCCTGTTAGTTGTTTGATCTCGTTGTCAAACCACTGCAGCGCATATTGATGATTCATGTGCTTATCAAATGCTTCTTGGAGTAATTGCGGTCGTTCGGTACGTATTGCGCTGTCATCCTTTAGATATTTGTCCGCCATCCAAAAAGGAAGTGCTTGAAAGAACATTGAGACATTTCGTCCGATCGGTTCACGCACCAGCGAGATAATTCGAACTTTTTTCTTACGCTTTAACATGCGGCTCATCGTTATGCGCTTTAGTCGTCGCTTTAACGCATTGATCTGAGGCTTATGCAATTGCGCTCTAACAGGGGATATTTGTTTTTGCGCATCGACAGTCATAAGGTCGTGCAAGTGAATCGAGTTAGGAATGGAATGCTCTAATGCACTCGAACCTACTTTGCCCATTTGATAGATCAATACCGGTTGTTCTTGGCTTTTCAAGGTTTGGTACCAAGATAGGTTTACGTTAGTAGGCGTATTTCTGGACATAAAGCGTCTCTCCTTCCTTGGCCTTGGCTTGTGTGATTAAGACGCCAAGAGATGGAACTGAGTGTTGTATTTGTTTAGATAACGCAAGGTTAACCAGTGATGATTTTGTTGATTCTGAGCGAATGACGGTAATCAGACCATTGGCATACTGACCAAGAATAAGTGCGTCACTCACTGACAGTAGGGGCGGTGTATCGATAATGATCCGGTCATACTTATTTTGAAAATGTTCGAGCAACTTTTTAAAGCGATCAGAAGCCAGTAATTCCTGTGGGTTTGGCGGAATTAGGCCGGCCGGTAATACATCTAAGTTGGCTTCTTTTATATGTGTAATACAATCTTTGATTGGCGTATCCATCGTCAGGATATGCGTTAAGCCAGGGCTTGATTCAGCAATACCGAATCGCTTTGCGATGGAAGGTCGACGTAAATCGCAGTCGATGATCAACACCTTTTCCATTTTTGAAAACGACACCGCCATATTGATACTGGTCGATGTTTTTCCTTCTTCTGGAATAGCAGAGGTAAAGGGCAATATCTTTTGCTTCGTGTTGGTTAATCTGAGCAGAAGCGAGGTTCTGACGGAGCGGCAAGCTTCACTAAATAGCTTTTCTTCATCATCTAAATACGCGGTATAACTGACGCCGTTTTTACGCAAATTGCGTTTTTTGACCATAGGAATCACACCTAAACACGTAACACCAAGTTTCTCCTGCACATCGGCTGTGCTTCGGATAACTTCTCGCATCGTTTCTAAGATGATGACCAGAGCGCAAGCAATGGCAAAGCCAAAAAAGGTGGCAATCAGTACTAGTTTGATTCGTTGTGGTGCCACCGGGAATAGAGGAATGATGGCTTTATCAGTAAAGCGAGCAGTGACATTCTTGTAGTCGCTGGTGGCGTTGGTCTCTTTCTCACGATTTAAGAACGCTTCATAGAGTGCCTTATTGGATTCAACCTCGCGTTTTAACTGTTCGTAACGCGCTTTTTGTGACCCTAACGATTGGAAGTCTGACTTTTTGTTATCGAGTTCTGCTCGAAGCATGTCCTCTTGCGCTTTTGCAGCAAGAAGGTCTTGTTGCTTACTGAAGGAAATGTCCCGGATGAGTTGCTGGGTTCTTGATTGAATTTCAGCAAGCTGTGCTTTCGCCTGAATCATTCGATCATGCTTAGGTCCGTAGCGCTGTGCCAGTTCAGAGAGATTTTTGGCTGCCTGTGCTTCCGACAATTTTAGATCGCGGATTTGCGCTTGATTAGCGAATTCATCAATTGACAACAAGCTGTCTAAACTTTGCGAAGATTTACGTCGTAACAGTTGGATTAACGTCTGCGCTTCAATACGCTTATTAACAGCGATATTCAGCTTGCGAGTGAGTTCTTCTAGCTCATTTGCGTAAATTTCATCAATACCGTTTATATCGATCAACCCTTCTTTTAACAAGAATTCTTGCAGCGCTTGCTCCGAGTTACGTAATCGCTCCTCCAATTTTTGAGAGTTATTTGTCAACCAAGTAGCCGCATTTTGTGTAACGACCAATTTGGCTTCAAAATTTGCGTCAATATAGGCTTGGCCGACCGCGTTGGCGATTGTCGTAGCAAGCTTAGGATCGGTAGAACGAAAGCGAATTCTGACTAATTGGGTGTTACGTACTGGCTCAATATCGAGTTTACTTCTGAAAGCTTGAAGTGCCTGATAATAGGACTCTGAAAACTGCGCGGTTTCTTTTGGGCTTGGTGCCACATTCAGTAGGTCTTGAACAAAAGGAATCGACTTTATTTGGTCGATTTTTTTATTTAACCCCCCTGAGCTTGTGAATTCAGGTAATTGGGTGAGGTTCAGCTCCCTAATGACCTTATCTGCAATATGATTCGATTTTAAAATGGCGATTTGCGTTTGAAAGTACTCTTTTTTTGTCGTGTCGACGCCATATACTTCCTCGATTGAAAGGGCGCTTTTTTGCTCCTCTTGGATGAGTAGCGTAGCTGTAGCTTGGTATATCGATGCTTTGGAGTAGATATACCAAGTACAAGTTAATGAGAACAGAAGCGTGAATGCTGCGATGCTTAGCCAATTCTTTTTAATCGCTTTGAAGTGATGGCCAAAACGAATCAGTTCTACTT
Organism: Vibrio sp. 1731; assembly: GCF_033339955.1. Lineage (NCBI taxonomy): Bacteria > Pseudomonadati > Pseudomonadota > Gammaproteobacteria > Vibrionales > Vibrionaceae > Vibrio > Vibrio sp. 1731. The sequence goes on from NZ_JAWOVO010000009.1 coordinate 100,705, forward strand.
TGTTCATCTGGAGATTATTTGGATGAGTCCCGTTCATTTGATTCCCTGTCACTTAAAAGAAGCTCTGGTCAATAAATACAATGTCACCAGGTTCAACGTTGCGGTGCATACTGACCCCCTCCATCGTTTGACCTGTTTTATGCTTGGTGAGGTTAATGCCTTTGCGTGAGGCTCTGTCGGTCAAGCCGCCTGCTAGAGCGATGGCCTTCTCTATGGTTAACCCTGGACGGTACTCAAATCCACCTGGTTTCCTAACTTCGCCATTAACGTAAAACAGACGAAAATTATTGATGGTAACCATCACTTTTGGATTTATGAGATAATCGCCTTTCAAGCCCGTTTCTATTTCGTACTTGAGTTGTTTCGGTGTTTTTTTGATTGCTTTAATTCGGCCAAGGTAGGGGTAATCAAAGTAGCCATCTGACGTTATTAGAATATTTTTAATCGTAAGATCTTCTTCACCATAGACCTGCACGGAAATGGTATCGCCAGTATCGAGTAAGTAATCTTCCTCGTTTGAGTCAGCGTTGACCAAAGTGCTAAATAGCAACAACGCTACACTCATGAATTTGATGAATGCCTTCATTAATAATCCTTTTTACAGAGAAAACTGTGCGCTTAAAGTCCAAATGTTTTGTTCGAAGCTATAACCCGATCGGCTAGAGTTTTTATCTTGGTATTGCCAATCGGCTTGCAGCTGTATCCAACGTTTGATCTGATAATCGATACCAAAAGATAGAGTGTACCGATCGTCGTTTCTGGAGATTCCCGTGTAATCATCTTGTTGATAAACAGCAGCTAAGCGAGTTGCAAGGTAACTATTCCAATCGTGCTTGAGGTTCAGTCGGTAACGAGTTTGTAGGTTGTAATCGCCATCTTGATCGGGGTTAACCGCCGCTTGAGTGGTTTTCACGCTGACTAGAGTTTGTTCTTGAGGCAACCATTCAAAGCCGATATCCCAACTAAAGCCTTTAAATGTCTCTCGTTGAGCGCTGTCAAAATCTTTGATTTGATAACCGAGTCGAGCGATGCCTTTGGTTTTTCCTGTGACTTCCCATTCGGCACCGGTGTAATAGAAACTGGTGTTGTTATCTTTCGATGGCTGCGCAGAATTTCGGTGCTGATACTCGGTTACGATTTGGTTTGTTCCGACTAACCAATAGGTTCTTGGCGTCGCTCTTAAATAGAACTCCAAATGTGCATTGGGAGCTCGAAAATCGTTGTATTTAGTTTTAGCGTTTGGGCGACCAGGCAAGCCGTCACGATAGTTTTGATAGGTTTTATCACTATAGCCTAAACCGAATTCGAGTCTGCCTTTGGCACCGTTAGATCCAAAGACATAATTGGTTTTTACATCGTTACGGTTGAACTCTATTGGTGAGTCGATTGCGCTACCATTACCTTCGGTAATATCTTCTCCTCGAACTTCATGCTGGGCGCGAAAACGGTAATCAACCACTAAACGATGACGATGATTAAATTCGAAAAAGTTGGAAAACTGAAAAGTGTGGTCGTCGAAGTCGTTGCGATCGTCAGATGAAAAGCCCGCTTTTAACTTATATAAAATATCTGCGCGATAGCGATTCCGTTCTATACGTGCTAGTAAGCTTGGTTCTATACCCCAAATATTGACCGATTCTACATTGCCGGATTTTTCCGCTCTATTGATGTTGTCATCTCCCTCGTAGAAAGTTTTTACGAGGGGTATCAACTCTATACCAGACTCGGTTTGGTAAGCCATCGGTTCTGCGAGCAAGTCAGTAGAAAACAGACTTAATGCTATTGCCATTGTCAGTTTCTTCATAATCTTAACCTTAGTAAGCGTTAGCACCAGTGAAGCCTTTGAAAACGGTCATAAAGATGATTTTGATGTCCATCCAAACCGACCAATGGTGGATGTAATCCAAATCAAACTCGACTCTCTTTTCCATTTTTTCTAAGGTGTCGGTTTCGCCGCGATAGCCATTAATTTGCGCCCAGCCAGTAATGCCTGGTTTTACTTTGTGACGTAGCATGTAGCGATCCACGATCTGACGGTATTCTTCATTGTGCGCCACGGCATGAGGGCGTGGACCAACAATAGACATGGTCCCTTGCAGTACATTGATAAATTGAGGCAGTTCGTCCAAAGAGGTGCGACGCAAAAAACCACCAAAAGGCGTAATACGAGGATCGTTCTTTGTCGCCTGTTTCACGTTGGAACCTTGATCCATGGTTGTCATTGAACGGAACTTCCAGACTTCAATCTTGCGCCCATCAAGACCGTACCGATGTTGTTTAAAGATGACAGGGCCTTTAGAAGTTGCCTTAATGCCAATTGCAATGACGAATAGAATAGGGGCGATTAAGACCAAAATAATGCTCGAAAACAAGATGTCTTCAAACCTTTTTACCCAAGAAGAAATTCCAGCAAAAGGTGTATCAAAGACACTTAGTGTTTGAACTTGGCCGATCTGCGCCCAACGAGAATGTAACAGGTTATAAGTGAAGAAGTCGGGAATCAGATACGTATTTGCGGTGGTATCTGAGAATTGGTTAAGAAGTGACGCAATGCGCTCTTTTGCGTGCATTGGCATCGCGATATAGACGTAATCTACTTCCCCTTTTTTAGCTCGCTCAAGGGCGTGGTCAACAGCTCCTTTAATAGGATAATCAGAATTTGGCAATCTGTCGGAAGATCGTTCGTCGTAAAAGCCATCAAAAAGCACGCCGTGTTCTGTGTGGTTTTGAATTTCGTTAGCTAGGGTAATGCCGTGAGGAGTTTGGCCGATGATGATCGCAGTGCGAGTGTTGAATCCTTTTTTTCTCAAATAGGCTAATCCGGTACGGAATGTTACTCGCCATGCTAAAAGCAGAGCGGGCGTAATCGCAAACCACAGCGCTAAAATTGTGTTATCAAATAAGGTATGGACTTCAGAAAAATACAGCACAATAAAGATAAGTGCAGAAGTCACCGCCCAAGCAACACAGACAATAAACATCTGCTCTTTAAACGAACTGGTTCGCCAAGAGCGATACAGATTGCCGCTTTCTGCCATAAATAGAAAGGAGATGCCTCCAACGAAAGCCAATATGACGTAATCTTTCCCCATCGCAGTATTCATGTCTTTGAACACTAAAAGCAGCATAAAAGAGACGATGACAGCAAGATCTGAGATGCGATATAAAAAAGCGAACTCCATCTCATGAGAGCGGATAAGTCCTTTTTGTTTCATGACTCAGTTTCCCTTCTGACACGCTACCGCCCTTGGGTGTCTTCCCCAATTGCCGTGTCGTGAACGTTATTAGTAGTTAGTGCACAGAGCATTCTGTGGAATGCTGCTGAGTTTTTTGTCACGTGTAATTTCGTTGATAAGTGTAAAAATTTGCTTTGTTGAGGTAAGTGGAAATAAGAATGATATTTAGCCCTTTGGCTAAGTTTGGCGGGTTAGGAAAAAGCTGGTACTTACTTATGAGGAATGAGGAAAAGTATTAAAAATGAAGTATCAGTACAAAGACAATGGTTTATGTGAGGTTAGAAGAAACGGGTGATTTGATTCGTTAACGATTAATGATTTAGTATCGAATTGCTGATATTTATTAAGATAAAAAAATCCCTCTCAAGTGAGAGGGATTTTTTTGAGTAAGGACGAATGAACTATTCGACTTCTACGCCGTTTTCTTTGTATAGGCGGCGGCATGCGCGACCATCACTGTGGAACAGGTGACAACGATGAGCTGGAATACCGATCTCGATTTTATCGCCAGTGTCGACTGCAAGCGTGTCAGGCTGACGGAAAATAACGTCGGCGTCCGCGCCTTCTAGATTTAGGTATACTTGAGTTTCGTTACCTAGCTTCTCAACAATCATCACTTCACCGTGAATACTTGCATCAGCTTCAGAAGCGGATAATAGGTGCTCAGGGCGAATGCCTAAAGACATTCGGTCGCCGCGGTTAACGGTTGTACCATCCACCGGAATCCAGAAAGATACGCCGTTAGATAGTTGAACTTTGACGCGCTCTGCTTCTACTTCATCAATGAATACGCTCATGAAGTTCATTTTCGGAGAACCGATAAAGCCAGCTACAAAGCGGTTTTGTGGGTAATGGTAAAGCTCAAGCGGCTTACCAACTTGCGATACATAACCGCCGTCTAGTACAACGATTTTATCTGCCATTGTCATCGCTTCTACCTGATCGTGCGTTACGTAGATCATGGTACAACCAAGTTGGCGTTGTAGCTTAGTAATTTGTGCACGCATGTTTACACGCAGTGCCGCATCCAAGTTTGATAGTGGCTCGTCTAGAAGGAATACATTTGGCTGCGATACCAATGTTCGGCCAATCGCCACACGTTGACGCTGTCCACCAGAAAGTGCTTTTGGTTGGCGCTCAAGCAAGTGGCCTAGTTGTAGGATTTCTGCTGCTTGTTCAACACGCTTGTCGATTTCTGCTTTGTCTGCTTTTGCTAGTTTCAAGCCAAATGACATGTTGTCATATAAGTTAAGGTGCGGGTAAAGAGCGTAAGACTGGAATACCATACCAACACCACGTTTGGATGGTTCGACGTCATTCATGCGCTGGTCACCAATATACAAATCACCTGAAGTAATGTCTTCAAGACCGGCAATACAACGTAAAAGGGTAGATTTACCACAACCTGATGGACCTACGAAAACAACAAATTCACCTTCGTTGATTGTTAGGTCTACGTTCTTAGAAATCAGTACGTCGCCATACGCTTTACAAACATTTTTTAACGTGACACTCGCCATGTAGCTCGTCCTCGATCAATTTTTTATTATTCACCGCTCATCATTATATGAATTATCTAGCGAGCAGTAACAGTAGGAATCGGTAAGTTCTTGCGGTTGGTAAGAAAAGTAGGGTAGCACTTCAATAAAATGTCCTGAATAGAAGTGCTACCCATCATAGCCAAGTACGAGTTTCTCTCCCCCACATTATTCGTATTGTCTCCCCCGTGAAATAATTACCACAAACAACACTAATAATGACATTCCACTCGTCTGGCAATGCAAAACCAGCAAATCTTTTTCCTAATACGTAGGCACTGCTGGGAAAGGGTTCTTACCATCCACTCTTGGATGACTGCAGTTTCTAAGATTGTGCGTAGTGCGACATCCTCCTAATAGAAATAATTGTAGGGGGAGTAGAAAGGGAGGAGTAAAAAAGGAGGAGGAAGAAAGCAGTTGGTCGGAAATCACATTATTGCACCACCTAAAGTTGAAACCGATCACAGGAACTATCCATTTTGTGATTTGAGTCTCTTACCCTTGGCGATTTAGATCACGAAAATACGTCATAATTGTAAGGGCGTAGGGATTAGGAGGATGAGACATATTGGATTATTTCAGATGATATATGTCGAAATACGGCTGAACCTCAATGGACTAGCCCTACATCAAAAATATAAAAAGGATACGAACATGAAAAAGTTAAGCGCTGTAGCACTAGGTACTCTTGTTGCTTTGGGTTCTTTTGGTGCTAATGCTGCCATCGAAGAAGGACAACTTACTATCTGGATCAACGGTGATAAAGGCTACAACGGCCTTGCTGAAGTTGGTAAGAAATTTGAAGAAGACACAGGCATTAAAGTGACTGTGGCTCACCCAGATGGCCTTCAAGACAAATTCCCTCAAACTGCAGCGACTGGCGACGGTCCTGATATCGTATTCTGGGCTCACGACCGTTTCGGTGGTTACGCAGAAGCTGGCCTGCTAGCAGAAATTAAACCTTCTAAGAATATTCAAGAAGGTATCGTTGATTTCGCTTGGGATGCAGTACGTTACGACGGCAAATTGATCGGCTATCCAGTTGCGGTTGAGTCTCTATCTCTAATCTACAACAAAGACCTAGTTCCAAACCCACCAAAGTCTTGGGAAGAGGTTGCAGCATTAGATGCAAAACTTAAAAAAGACGGCAAGTCTGCAATCATGTGGAACCTAAAAGAACCGTACTTCACTTGGCCACTAATGGCGGCTGATGGCGGCTACGCGTTCAAATACACTTCTGAAGGTTACGATGTTAAAGACGCTGGTATCGCGAAAGAAGGCGTTAAAGACGCAATGAGCTTCGTAAAAGGCTTAGTTGATAAAGGCGTAATCTCTGCGGATATGGATTACTCAGTGTCTGAGTCTGCGTTCAACCAAGGCAAAACAGCGATGACGATCAACGGTCCATGGTCTTGGGGCAACATTGAGAAGTCTGGCGTTAACTACGGCGTGACTACGCTACCTAAGTTCCAAGGTCAATCTTCTAAGCCATTCGTTGGTGTTCTAACGGCTGGTATCAGCACTGCGTCTCCAAACAAAGATCTAGCAGTTGAGTTCATTGAGAACTACCTACTAACAAACGATGGCCTACGTATGGTTAACAACGATAAGCCTCTAGGTGCGGTAGCACTTAACTCGTTCCAACGTGAGCTAGATTCAGATACTCGTATCGCAGCAACAATGGACAATGCGATGAACGGCGAAATCATGCCAAATATCCCTCAAATGAACGCATTCTGGGGGGCGGCTAAGAACGCAATCATCAACGTAGTTGACGGTCGTCAAACTGTCGATGCAGCTCTTGCAGATGCAGAAAAACAAATGACTAAATAATTAAGTAAGACCTTTTTAAGGAGGGGGCAACTCCTCCTTACTTTTCTATATTTATTCTATATTCGCTAGCAGGTTCCCTATGCAGTCAGTTCAAGGTACAAATGCTATGACAGCACCAGAAGCCAGCCTTCCGAGCAGCAAAAAAGTGTTCATGAAATGGTCACTTTTAGGCACAGTCGGCATCATCAATGGCTACGCAACAATCCTTATGTATTCTCGCGGTGAGATTGCGTTTGCACTACTTACGCTCATTCTTACCGCTTTAGCGTTGTTCATCTTTGGTAGTAAAAAGACGTACGCACACCGTTACATCTACCCTGGTATAGCAGGGATGATCCTTTTCATTCTTTTTCCTTTGGCGTACACCATAGGTTTGGCGTTTACCAACTATAGCGCGAAGAACCAACTCTCTTTTGATCGCGCTCAGAACGTACTTTTGGACCGAACTTACCAAAGTGGTGATAGCTACCCGTTCACTTTGTATAAAACGGAGCAAGGCCATCAACTTGTGGTTGAAAAAGATGGTGAGCTACTTGCAAGCCCGACTTTTCAGCTTGATAACCTTTCAGCATCGGAGTTTGATCTTTCACCAATTGAAGAAGTAACGGGTGAAAAAGAATCAATCAAGGCGATTGTTAAGAACCGCAGTGCGTTGAGCAGTGTCGATTTACATTTGCCAAGTGGTGATGATATCCGCATGAGTGGGCTGCGCAAATTTGCTGCAGTTGTACCTTTGTACACATTACAAGAAGATGGTGAAACGCTTTACAACAACCGGACTGAAGAAACGCTACGTCCAAATATGGAAGTAGGTTACTACCAGCCTGTCGATGAAAACGGTCAATTTGTTGGTAGCACAGTGTCACCAGGTTTCGTGGTGAACATTGGTACCCACAACTTTGAGCGTGTTTGGAAAGATGATGGTATCAAAGAGCCGTTTATCAGTATCTTTATCTGGACCATTGTTTTCTCTGCGCTAACCGTATTGTTTACGCTTGTTATTGGTCTTGTCCTTGCCAGTGTGGTTCAGTGGGAAGCACTTAAAGGTCGCTCAGTTTATCGTTTGTTGCTAATCCTGCCTTATGCAGTTCCGGCGTTTATTTCTATCTTGATCTTTAAAGGTTTGTTTAACCAAAGCTTTGGTGAGATCAACATGTTGTTGGAAGGCTTGTTCGGCATTAGCCCGGCTTGGTTCTCTGACCCGTTCATGGCGAAAACCATGATCTTAATTGTGAACACTTGGCTTGGTTTCCCTTACATGATGATTTTGTGTATGGGCTTACTAAAAGCGATTCCAGACGATTTATATGAAGCATCAGCAATTGATGGTGCGAACTTTGTCACGAACTTCACACGTATCACACTACCAATGATGTTGAAGCCGTTAACACCATTGTTGATCGCGAGTTTTGCATTTAACTTCAACAACTTCGTACTTATCCAGTTGTTGACTGGCGGTGGTCCAAACATGATTGGTACATCAGAGCCTGCGGGTTACACCGACCTGCTAGTAAGTTACACCTACCGAATCGCATTCGAAGGTGCTGGTGGTCAAGACTTCGGTCTAGCAAGTGCAGTAGCAACGCTTATCTTCCTATTGGTTGGCGCATTGGCACTTATCAACCTACGCGTAACTAAAGTAGCTCAGGACTAAGGAGAAATTACAATGGCAATGGTACAAGGTAAGTCATTAAAGTATCGTGTTTGGGCTACTCATATTGCAATGTGGGCATTCTTGGCACTGATTATTTTCCCTTTGCTGATGATCATCGCGATTTCATTCCGTGAAGGTAACTTTGCAACGGGTAGCCTGATCCCAGACAACCCAACACTTGATCACTGGAAATTGGCATTAGGTTTCTCGGTGACTAATCCAGACGGTACAGTTACACCGCCACCATTCCCAGTAATGACATGGCTGTGGAACTCTGTAAAAGTGGGTGGTATTTCTGCAATCCTAATCGTGGCGCTATCAACCACATCGGCTTACGCGTTTGCTCGTATGAAGTTCAAAGGTAAGAACACCATTCTTAAAGCGATGATGATCTTCCAGATGTTCCCTGCGGTGTTGGCACTGGTTGCTCTGTACGCGTTGTTCGACAAACTGGGTCAGTACATTCCTTTCCTTGGCCTGAATACGCATGGCGGTCTGATCTTCGCTTACTTAGGTGGTATCGCACTGCACGTATGGACCATTAAAGGCTACTTCGAAAGTATTGACTCGTCTCTAGAAGAAGCGGCGGCTCTTGATGGTGCTACACCATGGCAAGCATTCCGTTTGGTATTGCTGCCACTGTCTGTACCAATCCTAGCGGTAGTCTTCATCTTGTCGTTCATCATGGTAATTGGTGAAGTTCCTGTAGCGTCACTACTGCTTTCTGATGTAGACTCGTACACACTTGCAGTGGGTATGCAGCAATACCTATATCCACAAAACTACTTGTGGGGTGACTTTGCCGCAGCTGCTGTACTTTCAGCAGTGCCAATCACTGCCGTATTCTTACTTGCGCAGCGCTGGTTGGTTGGTGGTCTAACCGCTGGTGGTGTGAAAGGATAATCTCTTGTGGTCTGAGATTGATAAGAATAACTAGAAAAGGGCGACCACATGGTCGCCCTTATACTTAGCACGGATATTACAATTTTGGTTTGGCCGCCGATCAGTAATATCTTGGCTTTTATTGGCGTTACGCATAGCTGGCTGTTAGCTTAGTTCCTTACGATTCAATCACTAACAGTTTTTGTAACCATAACCTGAGTTTAGACTCAGGTTTTTTTATGCCTGTTAAAGGCAATTTTGCAATAAGTAGATAGAGATTAGCGGCTTTGCAATGGATTACACAGGGCTTGAATAATGCCCTGCGTAGCACTTCACATAAATAACTAGAGCTTAGTAAAAAGCTAAATTGAGGTAGGGAAGGAAGAGATTAAAACTCTCGGCTGGAAGGTGCGCATCCAACGTATTGAAGCAGCGTGTACAAGCTTTCTTGCTGCAGTGCGACGCGACGAAATAGATTAGCAAAGGTAACGTCACCGCCAAAGCAAGTTTGAATGTAATGATTAATTTCTGTTTCGTTATACCCCTCGACGTACATGGTTCTCACCCACTGGTACTCGACCGCTTTTAAATTGGTCAACGTCTCTTCACTTAAGGTCGTTTCTTTTAGTCTCAAGATCCAAACTCTATCCAACTCTAAAATAACGGATGGATTTAAGCAAAGCTAGGTGAAGGATTTATGACAGAGAAGGGCGAGCGTGAAACAAATGGCAAAACCATGATGTTGCTCCACACTCTGGGTCTAGGTAACGTTGAGGTACTTAATAGCGTTCTTAACGGATGCCAGTTACTTGAGGTATTTAACGTGTGCTTCCATTTCTTCCCCAATCTCTTTACGCATGTTCATAAGACGGATAGCGGATTGCTCTAAGGCTTTGTCTTCATCTGACTCTGGAATCCATTTCGGTACATCGGTTGGTTTTCCGTTTTCATCTACAGCAACCATGATAACGATACAGTGAGTGGTGAGTCTGTTTTTCATTTGCTTTGGATCACTAGCTTGCACGTCAATCGCAATGTGCATTGAGCTTCGTCCGGTATAAATGACTTTCGCGCTAACTTCGACTAAGTTGCCGACATGAATCGGAGCAACAAACCGAATGCCGCCAGCATATGCGGTAATGCAATATTTACCACTCCACGCTGCAGAACAGGCGTACGCAGCCAAGTCGATCCATTTCATTACGGCGCCGCCGTGCACTTTTCCGCCAAAATTTACGTCGCTGGGTTCTGCTAAAAAGCGAAGGGTAATGTCTCTTTGACCACTGCTCATCTGTCTTTCCTTGATGGGTTATTGTTTTCCCAATTTAGCAGCAAGATGAATTTTCGGGAATAGCGAATGAAACAAAACATTAACTTTTATTCGAACGCTGGGAGTGACAAGCCACAGCGTAGTTCTGTGGCTTGGGGTGTAGATGTTAATTGGTGGTAGAGGCAATCTCAGAATTGGACAATAGTTTTCTCTGTCTTACTTTTATTTGCGACAGGATAACGCCAGAGATGACTAACAACCCACCAATAATATGGTAAGCGTAAATTTTCTCATCAATTAGTGTTGAAGCAAGTATGACGGAAACCACAGGCATTAGGTTCATGAACATAGCGCTTGAATCAGCACCAATTGAATCAATCGCTTTTACCCACATCAGCGGCGCGAAAATGGAAGCAGCAATACCAGCATAAGCGATTAATGGTAGCGCGTCTTGGCTTGGTAACAGTTGCTCACTAGAGAGCCAAAGTGGTGTGAGCATCAAAACAGAAAAGACGCCCTGCATGTAAACCAGAGTCAGACTACTGAATGGCATTTTCCAGCGTTTTAGCAGAACACAATAAGCCGCGTATACCATGGCAGCAACGAGCATTAAGCTGTCACCTTGCGTTAAGTCTTGATGTAAAAAGTAAGTGATATCACCGTGACCAAGCATAAATGCCAAGCCGCCGAGCGAAATGACACCACCGACGATACTTAACATTGATATAGATTTACCGAGCAATGGGACACTTAAAAACACACTGATCAAAGGAACTAAAGAGGTGATCAGGGCCATATTAGAGGCCGTTGTTGTTAAACCGGCATAGTATCCAAGTGACTGGTTGAGAACCATACCAAGTAACGCAAGAAACGCCAACTTAGCTAAGTAAGGTCGAATAATGTGTCGTTGTTTGATGATTGCAGGCAGGCAAAATGGCGTTAGGAGTACCATTGCGACAAACCAACGGTAGAAACTCATCGCACTTGGTTCAATGGCGCTCGCAGCCATCTTGTTCACAATTGAGTTACCACCCCAAATCATAACGGTGAAAAACGGAAGTAAATAAATCATGAGAACCCTATAGCACAATTATTGATGGCGCTAGTCTGGCAGGTCTTTATAATAAAAAGTATCTCTTAAAAGACATCGTAAGCGATAGGAAGACAATTTTGAAAAAGAGCGCCAGAAATCTTCACCCCTCCTTATCAATCGATCGTGCGCCATCAGATGTATTTATGAATTTCGAAGCGTTTCTCTCTAATACAGAAACACGAATTCATAGCCACCCTTGGGGGCAAGTGCAACTGATCAGCGGTGGGATTCTGGAGATGGATGCAGAAGACACAAGATTTCTAGCACCTCCACATCTTGCTATTTGGGTTCCCGCCGGAGTTCGTCACACTAGCTACAACCGTAAGCCAATCGAATATTGTTCTTTGAACATTGCCCCTGAATTGACGGCGCATTTTCCAACTAAAACGAGCTTGATCAAAGTGACTCCAATCGTGTCATCTATTATTGAGGACTTTCGTCAGCGAGACATTAACGTGGCGCAAACTGATGAAGACAAGCGCTTGGTACAAGTGTTATTGGACCAGCTTGCAAAGCAAGAAGTCGAACATCACTTTTTACCGACTACCGACAATAAGTATCTTGAACCGATTTTAAAAGCAGTAGAAGAATCGCCGACGGATGAGATCAGTTTGGCGGAGTGGGCGGCAAAAGTGCATACTACAGAACGCACGTTAGCGAGACATTGCCAGAGTGAGTTGGGCATGAGCTTTACTGAGTGGCGCTTACGTGTGCGATATTTACATTCTATGGAGTTGCTGCGTAAAGGGCAGACTGTGAAAGAAGTCGCTCTGACGTTAGGTTATAACCAAGCTAGCCCTTTTATCGCGATGTTCAAGAAATACTCCGGCATGACACCGGAGCAATACAAGAATCGATTGTTGTAAAAGTGTAGAGTCTATTTTAAAAAAATTGACAATGCGCTGTATGATGACCGACTCGAAAAGCTGATGGTATTGGAAAGACTTACGTCTATCTTGTGTCAGATTGAGTCAGAATTATAACCTTGAGAATTCGCTTTATTATTATTGCTTTACAACATGCCTGTAAGATTCTTTAGATGATACAATGTGCTAAAGTGACAAAAAACTCAATTGACACCGCTTAGATTTAAGTATTGATTGTTATTAGTTTCTTCAGCCGCCAATTTGTCCCTACTTTTCAAGGAAGTAGAGTTGTACTGTGCAACTATAACTCTTCTACCCTCAATCGTGAGTTCCAATGTGGGTGACCATATATTCTGATCGCGATGCGTCACAATAATCACGGTCGAGTTCAATGTTTGAATATGTTGAGCAATACTTTTTTCGGTTGCTTCGTCTAATGCTGCCGTCGCTTCGTCGAAAATGAGGATTGGCGCCTTTTTAATGAGAGCTCGCGCAATTGCGACTCTCTGTCTTTCACCTCCTGACAACCCTGAGCCTCTTTGTCCTACTGTTTGATGTATTCCTTTAGGAGATGAGTCAATAAGTTTGTCCAATTGTGCGTGTCTTGCAAAGCTCTCAACTTCATAATCACTTGCATTGGGATTACCTAACCGAATGTTATCCGCCAATGTGCCAGTAAAAATGACCGGTTCTTGAGCAACATAGGCTATATGCTGGGTGAGCACGTCATAAGGGATATTCTTTAGATCTATCCCTCCGAGCGAAATAAGACCTTGGTCAGGATCATCAAACCTTAGAAACAGGCCCAGTAAAGTGCTTTTGCCACTGCCACTGACTCCATTGATGACGACGGTATCACCTTGTTTGATCTCCGTGCTAGCATCTTCAAAGAGATCTAAATGGCCCACAAGGTTCAGTTCGAACTTATGGTTTTTGGGGGAGGTTGCAAATTGAGGATTAGGCTCAGGCAGAACAGGGACATTCGTTAACTGAGCGTAATTTTTAATTGAGGATTTTACGTCGTTAATCGCAAAGCCTGCCAACGCGAGTTCACCCAAAGGTGCAGCTGCACGGGTAATCAATATCAATAAAGCCAAGACTAATAAGGGTTGAGTAATCGGCTCTAAGACGAGATAGATGGCGATACCTGCAAGGGGTAAAATCGTTGCCAATCCTGATACTAAGGTTGCGATAGAAGCGTTACGATTAATAGTTGAATGAACTTCTTCTTGTGCGTGCCAACTCTGTTCAATACGCTCGATTGAGCGCTCAGGCCCCGCTGTTGAGCGAAGTAACTCAAGGTGATCTATGAGCTCAAGTGTTGATTTAGTCGCTTGAAGCTCTGCGTCATGTCGGTCGCTATCTGAGCGACTTAGGTATCTTTGCGCCTTGTACTGAACGAGCAGTGCAACTAGTAACAATACGGCACTGAGTAGTGCAATTTCACCTCCTCCAACGACCCCAATACCGATAATTAAAAATATGGGTAACATTGGAGCGTGTAAAAATGTTTGTAGCTGATGAGCAGGAATGGCCATAAAGCCAGGTATTCCTCGTTCTGCTAGTTGAGTGAGCTGAGTTCTATGCTGATCATTAAACCAAGCTAACTTTGCTTTACTGAGCGAATGACCTACTGATGAATAAAGATCCCCAGCCAGTTTCGCACCAGAGAGAAATCCAGAACGAGTTACAATAACGGTAACTATCACAGTTAGAACAGCAGCTATTATGACGTTCAATGGTGAAGCTTGTTCGACAATAGATATTGCAAGAAATGTGTAAGCCGTTGCCTCAAATAATGCAACTAGTCCCCAACCTATAGCGACTCGATATAGACGGTGCTTTGCACTTTGTGGAATTGTCGAATTGGAATAGAGGGTATTGTGAGCCGTCATACTTCTTCATCCTGTCGTTGAGCCTTTCTGTTGAGCATCAATGTAGTGTCTGCAAGTTTCGCGAGTTCTGAGTCGTGAGTAATTATGATCAATATCTTGTCTTGTGTTTTCGCAAACTTCGCGAGATTTCTGATCACAGTGAAGGCCGTATTTTTATCGAGAGCACTGGTTGGTTCATCCAGTAATAGAACGTTGGCTTGAGTTAGAAATGTGTTAGCTATTGCGACACGTTGTTGCTCGCCTCCTGAAAGCACGCTTGCATCAGAATTGAGGTCAATCTTTAATTGAGCTTGTTGCAAAGCTTGGTTCAGCTCGTCGTCACTTGAACTTGGCGTTGATAGTTTCAAATTCTGCCTAATGGTAGTTTTGAGTACACCGATATCTTGGGGTACATAGCGTATGGCGGAGTATCGGGATATCTCAGAGAGTTTAGACAGTTGATTGCCACCTAAGGTAACGAAGCCTGAAAGAGGTGTTTCTTGACCTGCTAATAGACGTAGTAACGTACTTTTGCCTGCTCCGCTAGGCCCCATGATGGCTGTAAATGAACCCCGTGGGAAGTAGTGGGAGAAGTTATCAATAATATTAACAGTTCCATTAGCCACTACGATATTTGATGCTTGTAGTGATAGCGGTTTTTCTCCCGCGCTCAAACTGCCACTTTCTATTTGTGGTTGCTGTAAAAAGTCGCTGATGTTCTTTGCAGCATTCTTTCCTGCGTTAACGTAGTCCAATCCATGGCCAAGCTTCAGCGCGGGTGATACGACGGCCAAACCAAAAAAGAATAGCGACGCCATTGCCACGGGACTTAATTCATAGCCAATGGTATAGGCCATTGCGAAAGTCGAAACCGCTTGAAGTAATGCGGTAGCAATTGCTGCTGGAAGGGCAACGCTACCAACCCATTTCACTATGCCGTGAGTAAAGCGTCTTGTGGCATCATTATAGCTGTCGAGTGCTCCTGCTTGCGTGCCGTAAATTCGATTTACTCGGATACCTCTTGTGTAGTCGTTTACTGCGGTAACGATATCACCCATTATTGTCATGCGCTCATTGCCATGTTTAGCGGCGAACCTAGGTAAAAAGAGTAGGTAGTACAATGATGCAATTAGGCCAGGGAGCAGAGTAAGCATCGCTACCGGACCTGTGAGATTCAACATGATAAAAATAGAAGTTGCGGGTACGACAATGAATGTCACGAGTTCTGAAGGCAAATGCGCAACCATGTGGTGAAGCGTGCTGATGTCTTCGGAAACTATGCGACGCAGTTGATTATCACCATATTGAGAGATGGTCTTGCTTGGCAAGCGCGTCAAGTGCTGAGCAACTTGGCGACGTAATCGAGTGGAAAACTGCGACTCGGCATCATGAACTAACCACGAGCCCACTGATGAGGCAAGTGCGCTAGCCGCCCAAAGTCCTATGGCACCGTAAATCCATTGGTTTGCAAATTTATCGATAAGGTTTATCAAGCATAGCAGTGCACCAACTTTTGCCACAGCGGCAAGTGCTTCACAAAACGTTCCCAAAGCAAGCTTCTTAATCGATGGCTTTAAGGCTGGCATTAAGCTAGGCGTAACGTAATGTTGGCTGATTTTACTTATCATATTGTCACCTTATCTAGCCTATCAAGCGAAAATAAGGAGAACGTGGTAGAGCATATTGAGCTCTTATCGTTTTTCATATAAAGCCTATGGAAGTGGACGTTGATGGATTATGTTTTGAATTAACTTTGGCCGTAGGTGTTGCGAGCTCTTTGTCTGCTTGAATGTTGAAGATGAGTACTTCCTTTGATTTGTTGTGAATTTTCATGAACAGCCAAATGGGAGTAAGTCCCCCTTAGAAGGCAGGCTAAAGGGGAGGTGGAGGGATTAGAAATCCGCAGTAGCTGACAGCATCACTGTACGTGGTGCGCCAAGAGCTAGGTCCGCATAGTGGGTGGTTGTCCAGTAATCTTCATCCAGTACATTGTTTACGCTAAGGCGCCAAACCACGCTTGTTTCAGCAATTTTTGAGTTGTAGCGTGCGCCAAGATCAAGAATAGTCTGTGCAGGTAATGCCTGAGTGTTTTGTGCATCAATGTATTGTTCAGACATATAGTTCGCTTGGCCGATAAGCGTGAGATCACGCATCGCAGGGAGGTTCCATTCTAATGCGAGTTTAGCTTGTAAATCGGGTAGCTTAGTTGCTTGTTTCCCCTCCTCTGTCACATCTGTTGCTTTTGTAATCTCTGCATCTGTATAGGCGATACCACCGATGAGTGTATAGTCCTTTGATAGTGTGCCGTAGAACCCCCATTCAATACCGCGATTGCGCTGTTCACCACCGAAAGAAAAAATGTTGGTATCCGGATCTTGGTACCCATTTGGCTTTTTAATCTCAAATAAACTGAACGTATGAGCAAAGCCGTCCAGGTCAAGCTTCACGCCTGCTTCAGTCTGTTTGGTTTTTTGGGGTTTAAAAGCCTCTCCTGCGTTTGCAGCGCTAGAGCCTGCTGTTTTCCCATTCGTTAAGCCTTCGGTGTAGTTACCATAAAGCGAAACTGAGCTCGAAACTTTGTATAATGCTGCAAGTGCGGGAGTGTAAGTACTTTCCTTAAACTTGGTGGTAGGAAGCGACATTCCGTTCATTATTATTCCAGATTCATAATCAATGCTCTGGTAACGCAAGCCGAGCGTGATTTGGTATTTCCCATCAACAAAAGATAACGTATCGGCAATGCCATAGCTGACCTGAGTTGAATCGATAGGTAAACCATAGTAGTTGTCGTAAACTGAATTTTCTGGTCCCCAAACAGGATCATAAATATTCGAGTTCCAAGGGGCTGGATTATTATTACCTGTTGGAGAATCATTTTTATCTTCTCTAAAGTAAGTACTATTCAGTACAAGGTGGTGTTCTACTGGGCCAGTGTCAAAGTTGCTACGAACACCTATCTCACCTGAAGTCCGTTTGTTCTCAAGCTTAACTGATCCGAGAGATACCTCTAGGTTACCCTCGTTATCGATGATTTTGATTCGTTGCGGTACATTTGAATGAAAATCTGTACGGCTACCACCCAATGCGCTGTACACAGTTACAGAGTCACTAACGCTTAGCTCCCCGCGAATCATCATCCCTTTATCTTCGCTATCATTGTAGGCCCAACTTGGCGTCAATAATGTGTCAGATAGAGGAGGTGATGGGATTTTGAGACCAGAAGCGATGCTTAACCCACGGTTTGCACCTTCAACTCGCTCTGTACTGTAGTAAAAATCTGCTTCAAGGAAAGCAATGTCATTACGCCAATCAAGGCTTAATGATGCAAGTTGAGTTTTGTTGCTTTGGTTGTTTATCGCGGTGTCTCCATCTTTAAATGCACCGTTGAAACGAATACCAAATTCTTCATTTGTACCAAAGCGACGTCCAATATCGATATGTCCTCCGAATTGAGTGTCCGATAAGTAGCTGCCGGTGAAAGATGTGATTGGTGTTTCTTGTGCTCTTTTTGTCACTAAGTTGATGGTGCCACCAACAGATCCATTCGGTGGCATACCGTTGAGCAAAGAAGCAGGACCTTTAAGTACATCAATACGTTGATACATTTCAGGAGAGGTTCGGTAATAAGGAGCGATACCATACAATCCATTAAGCATAACGTCGCTAATGTCTGAGTTGAAACCTCTTATTTTGAAACTTTCTTTGTTTAAGCCGGTTTCACCGCTGGTGAAAACAGAGGGATCAGAAGCTGAGATTACATCTGAGATATCGCGTGCTTGTTGGTCTTGAATGTGTTTTTCTGTGTATCCAATCGTATTGAAAGGCGTTTCCATGAAGTTTTTGTCGCCAAGCATTCCTATATTACTCGCGTGAGAAACTTTGCCAGCGGCATAAACTCTGTTTGCTTCACCATAAACTGTCATTGATTCATCTACGACTTCTTCAGCTTGAGCGATACTAATTGGTACGACAAAAGTACTAAATTGAAGTGAAATAAAGAGGGCGATATGACATGGGCTTGGTTTGTTTTTCTGTGAAGAGTCCATCGCTATCTGATGATAGTCATGAGTCATTATAGATTCCTTTTCTTTGTTTGGGCTAGCTCACATCCGCTCTGACGTCGATTGAGTGTTGAATTACTTAAGATCCAACTCATTGTTATTAGATTTAGCTTTGGTAACCTTTTAGGATGTCTTCAATTATGATTTTCAGAGATGTGATGCTTGCTGAAGTGATGTACCAAGCATCGGCATCAACAAAAACGACGTTGTCGTTTTTCCATGCTTTGGTTTGACGGAGTAGTGGGTTTGCTAAGTGTTCCGCATCAATGACAGGCTTTCCTTCCATTACTGCTGTTCGATCAATGATGTAAAGAATGTCTGGATCAGCTTGGCTAATGAACTCGCTAGAAATTGGCTGACCATGCAAACCTGTCTCCACTTTTTCACTCGCTGGTTTTACCCCCAGAACATCGAAAACGAAGCCATAACGAGACTCAACGCCAAATGAGCTGAAAGCACCATTGTTATGCATGACAACCAAAGCTTTTTCAGAACGCTCTTTCGTAACAGCGCGCACTTCTGCGACTTTTGCATCGATTTCGGCAACTTTCTGTTGGGCTAGCTCCTGCTTTTCAAAGATCTCACCAAGCTCTACAAGGTGTTTCTTAATGGTATCGACGTGATGGTCACGACTATTACGGTAGTTGATGTCAAAATGTAAAGTCGGAGCGAGTTGAGAGAGTTCTTCATACTGATTAGCATGTAGCGGAGTCATCAATACGAGATCTGGTTTTAGGGCATAGATCTTTTCCATATTAGGCTGAACTATCGCACCAAGATCCGCTATCTCAGGTGTGTCTTTGTATTTCGCTAGAAAGTGAGGAACAAAGTCTTTCACCATTCCTGAGATTGGAACATTTAGCTGATCTAAAAAGTCCACTTCGTTCATATCTAATGCTGCCACTCGTTGAGGGCGATGAGAAATAGTAGTTGCTCCGAGATTGTGTTCAATCACGATGAGCTTTTCTAATGGCTGAGTATCTTCAATTTTAGTTATTTCCGGCTCGCAACCTGATAAGGTTCCTAGAGCGCAGCAAGCAAGCGCGATACTCAAACGTAGGGGGCTCTTAAACATGGGGTATTTCCTTTTTGTCAGTGAGTTGTCTTTAAACAGGCGAGTAACAGTTTTCATATTTGGCTTCTTGTTCTTATCGTGATGGCTAGGAAATATCCCCCACAAAGGACATTCACCAAAATAGAGACGGTGGTTTTAAAGTTAAATAAGTGCTCTACCAGAAGTTGACCAGACAAGAACATGACAATTGCAATAGCACAAGCAACGAGCAATATGTGTCTGTAGTTCGGTGCGCTAGTAACGGAATAAGCAATATTGGCAATAAAAATTCCCATAAAAGCCGTTGGGCCAATCAAGCTCGTCGAAATTGCTACTAAAATGGCGATTACAGCAAAGAACTTTGGTACATATTGCTTATCATTTAGTCCTAATGACATCGCTTGGTCTCGACCTAGACCTATCACATCTAGCTCGCGTGACCATCTGTTAGCAAAGAGTGCCAAAACGCTTAACGCAATACTGGAAAAAAGTAACGTAGAAGGTTTCGCTCGCTCAAACGAGGTATAGCTGAGCCCTTGAAGGATAGAGAATTCTCCAGGGCTTATTCTGAGCTGGATAAATTGAGCAAGAGTTGTCAGCACCATTGTCAAAACAAAGCCAATCAGCAGAACTTGGTGCATGTCATGTTTAAATCTATTGAGTACCCAAGATTGAATCGCTAAGGAATACAACAGAATGAGTATTGCAGAGACAGCGAAATTACCGACAACACCTAATGTAGCAATGCCAGAAGTGCCCCCTAGTAATAAGAGTAGGGTTTGCCAAACCAGATAAACCGACTCATATCCCATAATGGATGGCGTAAGAATACGATTACCAGCTAAAGCTTGGAAAATAACAGCAGAGATGGCCACGCAGCTGCCCCCAATAACTATGGCACCAAGTTTAATCAGCCTCTTAGGGATGACGTAATCAAAATCCCACCCAGAGCTTGTAAAGATAAAGGCGATAGACAGTATGCAAACGAGTATAATGCTCACTCGCATGTTTGAGTAATGTGATCTCATACTCGTGCTCCTTTCAAAAGAAACACAAGAAACATGACTCCCCCGATAGCACTGGCTGTTAATCCAATTGGGACTTCAAAAGGAAAGGCAACAACTCTGCCTATGACATCGCAAAAAATAAGTAACGAAGCGCCGCCTAGTGCAACGATTGGTAGGGTGTTTTTAAGGTGATCGCCATATTTTAGTGCGACTAGGTTAGGTATGACTAAACCGATAAAATGAATGGCACCTACGGTCACCACTGTTATAGCAACTGTCACGGAAACTAGCATTAGACCCAAGGCGGCAGTGAACGCAATATTAATTCCTAAGTTGGACGCAACATCTTCGCCCATTCCCATCACAGTAAACTTATGTGCATATAAGTAAGTCAGTAGGGTGATGGGTAAAATCAAGAAAATTATTTCATAGTGTTCTTGGACCACTTTGGAGAAATCTCCCATTAACCAACCGGACATACTCTGTAAGATGTTGTTTTGATAAGCATAAAACTCCGCTATAGCACTTAGTACACTACCAAACATAAGCCCAATCACAGGTATTAACGCAGAGTTACTGAATTTAATTTTTCGTACGATGGCAATGTAGATAAGGCCAGCGGCGAAGCAAAATAGTACGGCGAAGAGCATACGTTCAAGCTTGTCTGAGGATGGAAGCATGACGATAGATACCAAAATACCGAGCTTTGCCGCATCGATACCGCCTGTGGTGCCCGGCTCAACAAAACGATTTCTAACAATATGTTGAAGAATAACACCACATATTGCGAGACCAGATCCGGTAAGAATTAGTGCGATTAGCCTTGGTAATCTGCTAGCAGTAATCGGTAGCCAAGCTTTGTCATCCATGGTCAGCAATAACGACCAATCTAGTTGGTTTGCGCCGACGAAAATTGAAGTTAAGCACAGTATAAAAAACAGGCTTACTACGTGAATACTCATACAGAATCTGCCCCAAAATAAAGTGAGTTTCTCTTAACTTATGACTTGGGGATGGAATACGAATAATGAATATCTATTCGCATATAGGTTCTAAATTCCAACAAAACATAACCAAGTTATTTTTTATAAACATTAAGGTCACAATCCAGCCCTCAAAGTATCACTAGCCATACCTAAAAATTCAACGTGCTGATTTAGCTTTAAAACTGGATTAACTAGCAAAAGAAAAGTGCCGCTTTCAATGCAAAGAGAAAGAGGTTCTCGATTTAAAATTAAAATGCAAATGATAATTATTTTCATTATATCTTTGTTTTTTCGGTTAAGCAATGAGGTTCATATATGTTTCTCTAAAAAGATCAATCGCGTATAAAAAACAAGGCAATGGCTAATGCATGTGCTTTTGGGTAAGTGATTAAAAAATAAAGCCAAAGAGCATTAAGCTTTCTTATTGTTTAAGGATGTTTTTCGCTTCAGAAGCTCGTTGGTTGAGGTTTGATTTAAATGGTATGACGATAGTTTGTTCAGGAAGAGGAGTTAGTAGTGACGATGATGTCTAGATGTCGTTTGTATTTTAGGATTTATTAGATACCGCATTAAAATAGCGTCATAAAGTCGTGATGCTTCGCATCTTCAGTGTTAGCGATGTTAATGCGGTAATTTCTAATAAACTAGCGGATTAATGTCTCAACTTGCTTTTGGAGCAAAGTAAAGCTGATTCACAATTCAAAGACATCGTCAGTTGCTTTATTGTTAACCTGTGTTATTCGAGCTTACTTAGTACGTAATTCAAACCACCAACTACGGCTGCAACTTGCGCATCGTTGCATTCTTCGTCGGTCACCGTTGGGCTGTCTGGGTACACTTCCGTTGTCGTGCCGTAAACGCAATTTGTTACGCCGCCACACAGGCCCAGTTTTACCATTGGGTAGTTGATAACGCCAAACTGTACGACGGGTGAACCGATGATTTCGCCGTTTTCATCTGCTGGTGCAATGTGAGTCACTTTTGCAACTGACTCAATGACCGCTTTTTGGAAGTCAGGCTGAGGGTTTTCACTATCTCCCACCGTGTAAAAGCCATCTGGGATCATACCTTCAATGTACTCAATACCATCACGAGCAGCTAAGGCTGGACGGAACTCAGTTTCGTCAGAATCTGTCGTTTCATGTAGATCAATGTGCATTAACACATCGCCTAAAGTTGCAACTAGCTTTATGAGGTTAGCGGATTCTTCGGCAGGACTATCCTTATAGAAAGAGCGGTTTGGATCAATCGCGTTTGGATTCCAGCGGTTGATCACCTCGTAACCCCAAGGGCTTACGCAGGGGGCAACGACAATATTGAAATGCTCTGCATAGCGCTCTGCTTCCGTTTCTACAAACTTTAATGCGCCATGTACACCGCTGGTTTCGTAACCGTGCACGCCGCCTGTGACCAACACAACAGGTTTAGTTGAATCCCAATTGCGTGTTTTGATACAAAACAGAGGGAAGCGTGCCTCGTTGTATGAGAGCGCACCATATTGTTCAACATCAAAATGCCCGCGTAGGGCATCGATTTTACTGACGACTTCATCTTGGTAGCTACGTTTTACTTCTTGCGTTGCTAACCAAGCTTTACGTTCTTCTTCGGTCCAAGGTTGGCCAGGAGTACCGATCGGGTAAATGTATCCACTTTTCATCTATACTTTTTCTTTTGACTGCTGAAAGGTATCACAAGACTAGACCCGTCTTATCGTTACGGCAATATAAAACACCATTTGGGGTGGTATTCTTTGCAAAATCATCACTTTGATGAGTGATTCATTGGTGTTACATTTTGTTACTTACTCAATTTCATATAAGAGACCAAAAATGGCTGGAGCAAGTTTACTCACACTGTTGGACGATATTGCCACGGTGCTTGATGATGTCGCCTTAATGTCAAAAATGGCGGCAAAGAAAACCGCAGGTGTGTTGGGAGATGATCTAGCGTTAAACGCTCAACAAGTGTCTGGTGTTGCATCTGAGCGAGAGATTCCAGTAGTTTGGGCGGTTGCAAAAGGCTCATTCAAAAATAAATTGATTTTAGTTCCTTCAGCTTTACTTATTAGCGCGATTATTCCATGGCTTATCATGCCATTATTGCTAATTGGCGGCTTATTTCTCTGCTTTGAAGGGGCAGAGAAAGTACTTGAGAAAGTGTTTCCTCACTCGCATCCGCACGAAGAAAAAGAGGAGCTAGTTAATACTGGCGAGTCGATAGAAGAGTATGAAAGGCGTAAAGTTTCTGGTGCAATTCGAACAGACTTTATCCTTTCAGCAGAAATCATCGTGATTGCGTTAGGTACCGTGACAGGAGCCAGTCTTGTTACGCAAATTTTAGTTGTCAGTTTAATTGCAGTGATTATGACGGTTGGGGTTTATGGACTAGTCGCTGGGATTGTGAAGCTAGATGATTTAGGCCTTTACCTTGAAAGTCGCTCAAACGGTAAAGGTTGGGTGGCGAAAGTCGGAGGGGCCTTGGTCGCTTTTGCACCAAAGTTGATGAAGTTGTTAACCATTGTAGGAACTGCTGCGATGTTTTTGGTGGGTGGAGGAATTGTGGTGCACAACGTGCCAGCCATTCATCACTTTGTAGAGCCGATTATTATGAACTTTAGTGGCCATTCGGTTGCTACAGCCATTTTGCCTATTTTATTGAACGGTATTATCGGCTTTGTGGCAGGGTTAGTTGTGGTTGCGGTATGGACGATGGTTGAAAAGCTTCGTGGTCAATAATCACATCTAAAACATGAGACGATAGTAACAAGGGTCATGACTTCTTTTTACAAAAAGCATGACCCTGTTTTATAGGTGAAACGTCAGTAAAGTACTTACTTCACTTTCCACTCGATCTGTTCATTTGCTCGAATAGGCACAACGATATCATTGCCAAATGGCATCGTTTCTGGCACATCCCAAGCGGATTTTTCTAACGTTACCGTATCTGTGTTACGTGCAATGCCGTAAAAATCAGGACCGTTGAAGCTTGCGAAAGCTTCCAAGTTTTCCAACTTGCCTTCTTTTTCGAAGACTTCTGCATAAAGCTCTAGCGCTGCGTGTGCAGTGTAAGAACCAGCACAACCGCAAGCCGATTCTTTTGCCCCTTTCGCATGTGGCGCTGAGTCTGTACCTAGGAAAAACTTCTTGCTACCACTAGTTGCTGCTTCGATCAGCGCTTGCTGGTGGGTTCCGCGCTTAAGAATTGGCAAACAGTAGAAATGAGGTTTAATACCACCCACAAGCATGTGGTTACGGTTGAAAAGAAGGTGGTGGGCAGTGATGGTAGCCGCTACGTTGTCTGAGGCGTTGCTAACGAAGTTTGCTGCGTCGGCGGTGGTGATATGTTCTAGAACGATTTTAAGATTAGGGAAGTCATTGACGATAGGAGCGAGGACGGTATCAAGGAATTCTTTTTCTCGGTCGAATATATCAATATCGTGATGTGTTACCTCCCCATGAACCAAAAGTAACATTCCTACTTCTTCCATTGCTTCTAAAACGTGATAAATGTTTTTCGCATTGGTCACACCGGAATCTGAGTTTGTGGTAGCGCCTGCAGGATAAAGCTTGGCAGCAACAATGTTTCCGGTGGCTTTAGCCTTACGTACTTCGTCTGGTGTCGTGTTATCTGTAAGGTAAAGCGCCATTAAAGGCTCAAACTGCTCGCCATGTTGCTCTTTGAGAATTCGGTCACGGTAGGCTAGGGCGAGCTCAGTTGTAGTAACAGGTGGGACGGTATTTGGCATAATCAGCGCACGGCCATTGTAGCGGCTGATGTCGCGAACGGTGTCTTTAAGAACTTCCCCATCGCGTAAGTGAACGTGCCAGTCGTCAGGACGAGTGATAGTCAGTGTTGTCATTAATTGCTCCCACCATTGAAAAGTTGTCTGATTGGAGCCTAAGCGCCGTATTTGCTTTTGAGCAAACGCTTGCGCTTAGGCGACAGGATGATAGAGGAATTACCCTCATATTTCATCCCATTTTTCAATTTTATAAAGAGTGAGAGTGTAAGTGGTTACTTCATTGTTAACCAAAGCGCGTGGATCGTACCTGGTAGAAAGAAGAAACACGTCAATATTAGATTAATCAAAAAGTCTTTATTTAGACCTTTCTCCATAAACACCGCGACAGGCGGAAGAAAGATACATAACAAAATCAGAACCAGTTTTCTTGTATCCATAATTAAGCTCCAAATCGATAAATGGGAGTAGTGATAACTTGGGTGAATTATGTGTGTCGTATCACACTTTATCAAACGGTATTTGGTCAGAACGGTGTTAAAAAACGCGAATGTTGAGTGTAGTAAATACTTGTCACTAAAACCAAATTTATAAGAATATGGTTTCGAGAAAGTTGCGATGGATGAAGAGGCAGTAGACTCTGCAACTTAATGTGATTTGAGTATACAATACCGCAACAAATAAAAAACACCCGTAGGAAGAAGGCAATGTCGCAACCCGTTTTATCCCAAATTAATGTTTTTCCGGTTAAGTCAGTTGGCGGATTATCGCTGTCGTCCGTATGGGTTGAGAAGCAAGGATTGAGCTTCGATCGTCGCTTTATGATTGCGAAAGCTGATGGCTCGATGATCACTGCGCGAAAGTATCCGCAAATGGTAACCATTAAGTCTGCCTTATTGTCCGATGGAGTGGTGTTTAGTAGTTTGGGTATGGAGCCACTTAAAATCCGTTACCAAGATTTCAAAATGCAGGAGACACCTGCAACGGTTTGGAAAGATACATTTACTGCCTATACCACGACAGATGATGCAGATGACTGGTTTAGTCGTGTTTTGGGGCAGCGCGTTGAGTTGTTATTTAGTGGTGAGCAATCGAATCGTGTCCGTGAAAAGCTAGGTCAAAACGTCAGTTTTGCTGATGGTTATCCGGTTTTAGTGATCAGCCAAGCTTCACTTGATGAGCTGAATCGAAGAAGTTCAGAGCTGCACTCAATGGATCAGTTTCGTACTAACTTAGTTGTCTCTGATACTAAGCCATTTGAAGAAGATTCATGGAAGCGCATACGAATCGGTGAGGTAGAGTTTGAGTCTCTCAAACCTTGCGAGCGCTGTATCCTGACTACGGTGAATACCCAAAGAGGCACATTCCGTGAGAGCAAAGAGCCGCTCAAAACCTTGCAACAGTTCCGTGCAAACGATGTCGGTGGTGTGTTCTTTGGCCAGAATCTTGTCGCGCGAAATGAAGGCATTATTCGTCAAGGCGATAAAGTTGAAGTATTGGAGTACAAAGAGCCGGAGTTTTACGCAGATAACTCGCCAGTGCGCATGAAGCTTACATGTGTTGAGCGTGAAGAAATTGCCCAAGACTTTGTGACCTTATGGTTAGAGCCAAACAAAGGTTCGTTGCCTAATTACTTGCCAGGACAACACCTGCCAATAGAGGTGAATATTGATAGTAAGAAAGTGGGTCGACGCTATACCTTATCATCCAGTCCTTCTCGTCCGGGTCGTTATGCTATTTCTGTAAAGCGTATCGCGGGCGGAAGAGTCTCTAACTCACTCTTAGACAACTTACAAGTCGGTGATGTTTTAGAGGCAGAACAACCTGACGGTCAGTTCCACCTTAAAACGCATGAAGCGCAGCCTCTGCTGTTACTCTCTGCGGGTAGCGGAGTAACACCAATGTTATCAATGGTGCGTTACTTAGCGGATCATAATCAGTTGGAGAACGTGGTTTTCTACCATCAATGTCGGACCGAAAATGATATTCCTTGTCGCTCAGAGTTGGAGCAGTTAAAGCGTGAGCACCCAGGGCTAGAAGTAAAAGTCTGTTTAACGCAGCCTGCCGTTGATTGGTTTGGGTTAAAAGGGCGTTTAAGTTTGTCACACATTAAGCAAATCAAAGATGTTGAACAGCGCCAAGTGTTTGTGTGTGGTCCTGATGGTTTTATGGAGAAAGCGAAAAATCTCCTGCTAAGAAAAGGGCTGCCAGAAGAAAACTACCATCAAGAAGCGTTTGGAGTTTCTTCTCTTACGTCAAAGCCAGAGAAAAGTCTCGCTATTGACTTTAATGGAACTAAAGTCGTAGGCAACAACCAAAAAACGTTGTTAGATCAGCTCGAGGATGCTGGGAAGGTTGTTAGCAATAGCTGTCGTGCTGGCTTATGCGGCGCGTGTAAGGTTCAGCTTACGTCGGGTCAAGTACATCATCCGGACGTGCCCGCGTTGACTGATGAGGAACGTGCAATGGGAACCGTATTGGCGTGTTGTGCTGTGCCAGAGACGGACGTAACAGTAACCAACTAGGCGAGAACGTCTTTGTCCTTCGACAAAAACTGTTCCTAGACAAAAAAACGCTGCTATTTTTAGCAGCGTTTTGAGTTTTAAAGAGAGCTGAAAATATCGCTTAGTCGTAAATCGTCGGGATTGGCTGGCGTTTGTGCTGCGTTGCTTTGTAAATCGCTACCAGACGGTCACTTACTTGCTGTGGAACGGGTTTGCCCTCTAAGAAATCGTCGATTTGCTCGTAAGTTAAGCTTAGGGCATCTTCATCTGCTTTTTGTGGAGCAAGCTCTTCTAAGTCTGCTGTTGGCACTTTCTTCACTAGTTGCTCAGGTGCACCCAATGTAGCAGCCACTTCACGAACTTGGCGTTTACTTAATCCGAACAATGGTGCCATGTCACAAGCGCCATCACCAAATTTAGTGTAGAAACCAGTGATGTTTTCTGCTGAGTGATCAGTACCAAGAACAAGGCCGCCTACGTAGCCCGCGATCTCGTATTGAGCAACCATGCGAGCACGCGCTTTTACATTGCCTTTTACGAAGTCGACTTTTGCTGCATCAGTTGGTAGAAGGTCTGTGCCTTCTAATGCAACGTGAGAAGCCGAATGAAGCCCGTCAACACCTGCTTTGATGTTCACCGATACAGAATGGGTTGGCTGGATAAAAGACAGAGCGAGCTGAGCCTCATCTTCATCTTTTTGCTCCCCATAAGGCAGGCGAACTGCGATAAATTGGTAGCTATTGTTGC
Organism: Vibrio sp. 1731; assembly: GCF_033339955.1. Lineage (NCBI taxonomy): Bacteria > Pseudomonadati > Pseudomonadota > Gammaproteobacteria > Vibrionales > Vibrionaceae > Vibrio > Vibrio sp. 1731. The sequence goes on from NZ_JAWOVO010000009.1 coordinate 129,049, forward strand.
CCGCTTCTTCGTTCAGCTGGTCTACAGCCAACTGAGCTAAACGACCACATGTCGTTGAGTCAACGCCACCGCTGATGCCAAGAACAAGAGACTTACAGCCCGCTTCTTGCAATTTACGCTTAATAAAAGCGACACGGCGTTCAATTTCAAAATGCGGATCAATTGAAGGGAGTACGCGCATTTCGTCACGGATGGATTGTTCCATTTAGGGTTCCTTTTCCTGCAAATATTTCAGACTCTAAAGCACATTTGCTCAAATGGTGATAAACCATACAGTTGAGGCTCATTAAACGCGACTTTAGGGTCAAAAGCTGTAAAGATTAGTAGTATCATACCGAAATCATCAGATTAGAAAACTCTCTTCAACCAGGTAATCACCGGATATGAAAAAAATCGCCATTTTTGGTAGTGCATTTAACCCACCTAGTTTAGGGCATAAAAGTGTTATTGAGTCTTTGAGCCACTTTGATCTTGTGCTACTTGAGCCGAGCATTGCACACGCTTGGGGCAAGAACATGCTTGATTACCCAACTCGGTGCAAAATGGTTGACGCGTTCATCAAGGATATGGGGCTTTCTAATGTTCAGCGTTCTGATGCGGAGCAAGCTTTATACCAACCTGGACAAAGTGTGACGACCTATGCGTTGTTAGAAAAAACTCAAGAAATCTACCCAACTGCCGATATAACTTTTGTCATTGGTCCTGATAATTTCTTCAAATTTGCTAAATTTAGTAGAGCTGAAGAGATTACGGAACGTTGGACTGTTATGGCATGTCCTGAAAAAGTAAAAGTCAGAAGCACGGATATTCGCAAAGCATTGGCCGAGGGTGAAGAGATCGGTGCCTATACAACACCTTCCGTACGTGATTTATTACTTAGTAAAGGCTTATACAGAGAAACATTGTCTGGGAACTGAGAGGTCAGATTTTCATGGTCAGAGTCGTTTTATTTAGTGCATGTGCGCTGCTTGTGGTGACACAAGCTCATTCCGCGTGTAACTATTTTTCTGATCGTTCCGTGGTGTTTGAAGATAACACTCTTCCTATCTGTGAAGAAATTTTAGATTCCATCGGCGTGTTAAGTACTGAAGCATTGATTTGGTATGCAGCGGAAGCGAAGCTTGAAGGACCAACAGAAAACTATTGGGAGGAGTGGGCGATTAAGCCGGAAGAGACCCCACTTCTAACTCAAAACTTAGAAAAGAATTACTTTGGTCTTGGTTTTTGGATGCCGGAAGAGCTCCGAGACGAAGAGAGTAAAATGGATACAGAAGAGTGGCTTCGTAGTCACGGGTTGATGTTCAGCGTTGGTTTTGGTGATAAATCAGACGGACAGCCAAGAATGCGGTTTGATTATCGTTGGCACGAATATTATGACGCTGACTGGATGATGCAGATAGAAGTACCTTTCTAGACATCTCAAGCAAATGAAAAAAGGGCGTACATTATCAATGTACGCCCTTTTTGTTTTAATCTACTTTCTGTGTCCGTAATGCTGAAGACGTAGCTTGTTGAAGAGCAAGTTATAGCGCTTCTCCAAAGACTAAAAAGCAAAGCTGTTCATATTCTTCGGTGTTACCAGCAAAAAGAGAGTCAACAATTTGCTCTTCCTTCTTCCCCGACAGTTTCATTTTTCTTGCTTCACGTAGTGTTAGTACCAAGCAAAGCTCTTTAGAAATATTCATGTCACAGCCAGGAGTCCATTGATTGATGGTTCTCGTTAACGTTGAGTGCGCTAGTTTAGGAGACAGCGTCAATACTTCATGTCTTACTATTGTCAGTAGATCGGTTTGCAGATCCGAGCGTTCGGCAGTTGTTGCTAGCTTCTCGACGAGCGCTTTTAGTAGCGGTGAAGGCTTCACAAAGCCCGCCTGTTGTGAGAAGTCGTCATTTAAACGCACAGAAAAATCACAACGATATACACGAGAATTAGGTAAAAAGGTGAGGGAGCTCAAACATCCTTGAGGAATCCAAAAATATTGGCCTGGTTCAATGGCATACTCCTGCTTACCCAATTTAATGACGGCTAACCCTTCGATGACAGATAGTAGACTGTGCTTCAGTGCTTTTTTACGCGCAGCTACATCAAGAAAGGGGTATTTAGCGTCGTGAAATTCAATTGCGTAGTTCATTATGAGTACCAGTGTTTTTTGGCGCTAAGGGTAACGTTAAACCCATACGATTCCAACCTGCTGAGAGAATTTTTTAGCATGATAAATGGTGGCTTAACTGGTATGACCATGTTAAAAGTATGGGTTGAAATGCTGCTTGTCAGCAAAACTATGCGTAAAATGTGCCAGCTTTTTTTGATATGTAATGAACAATGACAGCCAATACCGATCCTTATATTGAAATTCGTCCTTACAACGACGAAGAAATTCCAGCAGCGCTGGATCGTCTAATCCAAGATGATGAATTTATCACTGCTATCCTAGAACATCGCTTTGCTAATAAAGCAGCGTGGTTCAAAACGCTAATGAGCCCGATCCTGCGAATCTACCTGAAAGCCAAGTGGAGCAAGCTTGATTCTGTCGAAGCAATTCAGATTGAAGTGAAGAAGTATCTGAAAGATACATTGAATAAGACAACGGATGGCGTCACTTTTTCTGGTTTGGATAAGCTGGATAAAAACACGTCATACCTATTCGTTTCTAACCACCGTGATATTGCGATGGACCCTGCGCTCGTAAATTATGGCTTGTACCAAAGTGGGCACCGTACAGTTCGTATAGCGATTGGCGATAACCTGCTGAAGAAGCCATGTGCGACAGAATTGATGCGACTCAATAAGAGCTTCATCGTTAAGCGCTCTGCTAAGGCGCCTAGAGAAATGATGAAAGCATTGGGACAACTGTCAAGCTATATCAAACATTCGCTTGATACTGGCAATTCAATTTGGATTGCCCAAAAGGAAGGTCGTGCTAAAGATGGAAACGACTTTACTGATCCTGCGATTTTAAAAATGTTCCATGTTGAAGGTCGTAAACAAAAAATCAGTTTTGGTGAGTACACGCGTTCTCTGAAAATCGTTCCTGTCTCGATTGCCTATGAAAATGATCCATGTGACATTGCCAAAGCAAAAGAGCTGTACGAAAAAGCAGAAAATGGCCGCTATGAAAAAGGCGAATTTGAAGATATCGAAAGCATCATTCAAGGTATCGTTGGCTATAAAGGCCGTGTACATGTTGCGTTTGGTGATGTGATTGAGCAAGAGTTTGAAACGCCGGAAGCTCTTGCTGGTGAAATCGACCGCCAAATTCACAACAACTACAAATTGTACCCAATCAACTTGTTAGCTGCTGGGCATGAAGATTCGAGCATCATTACGGAAGCGGTTAAGCGTCATCTCGCGGATAAGTTGGATCAGCTACCTGAAGGCGCAAGACCTTATTTGGTGGCGAGCTATGCCAATCCTGTGAATAATCAATAGTAACTTTCGTCACTGAACTCGTTGATTCAGAATGCCTTAAAGCCTCGGTCTGCCGGGGCTTTTGTTTATCTGCTCTTTAAGGTGCGACGGCGCCACCAAGGGTTAAATTGCTGGGCCATTTTGTGATCCTGTTACCACCTAAATAGATATTCCCTTTCACCGTCATTGTGTCTGGAAATACTTTCAGCGCTGATCCTCCAATATAAAGATTACCATCAACCACCAATCCTTCAGGAAGATCAGAGATAGGAGTGCGAATAACACTTAGATCACCTTTTACTCGAAGTTTAGCTGGAAGCGCTTTTAGCGGTGTATCTGTCAGATTTAGGTAACCGCCTAGTTTGATGCCTTTAGGCCAGTTTTCGATCTTACTACCTAGTAGGTTTGCATAGCCTTTTATCTTTGTTCCTGAGCGAATAACTTTGAGTGCGCTGTTAGTTGCTTCCAGACTGCCTTCAACATCAAGCTCTTTAGGCAAGGTTTTGATAGGGGTTTGTGAGATGTTTAAGTTGCCCTTTACCACTAGGCCAGAGGGTAGTTGGGTGTAAGGCTTGTTTCTAAGATCAAGATTGCCGTAATTATCGATGTGACCAAACTTAGAATAGTAATCTAGCTCATATGCCAAAGGAGACGAGCAGAGCAGGATTGAAGTAAGGCATAGGGAAACAAAACGCATAGTCAAAGATTTAGTTAAATACCGAGATCAACAGGTGCTTATCTTATACTTAAATAAACCTATTATGCATTTTTTGCTCACAGTTTTTGATTCATAACTTAAATATTCAAATTAGAGATGCACGCTAAAAGTGTGCGCTTCTTTACTGCGCTAAGTAACTTCAAGCTTACTAAAATGAGATAAATTAAATGATTGAATGTGAAGCAGACCCAAGTGTAGAGGTGAGAAAAATATCAGTAGATATTTGAATAATATGAGATTCTTCCAAGAACTTCACAAGGGTCCTTGTTAGTATTATTGAGGTTTGAGGGAGATTTTCATGAAGTTAAAAAGTGTATCTATTTTTACCGCTGGTGTTTTTGCAGTACTGCTGTCGGGTTCCGTTTTTGCTAAATCATACAGTACACCAGAAAACAAAGCGCTAATAGTTGCTGACGGTAAGGTAGGTCAGCGTATCTGTTACTACGATGATAAAGCCTACACCACAGGGGCCGTGATTAATGTTGAAGGCGTATTACTGATGTGTGCCGCTGAGAACGATTTTGAAACCAATGGCTCGTTAAAGTGGGTCGTGTTCAAAAAAGATAAATAAACGCGCCGAAGTTGTCTGTTTCATTTAGAGCGGTTTAAGATTAAGAGATTGGAAAAATAAAAAGCGAGCATCATGCTCGCTTTTTTCATTAACGCGCGAGTGAGCGAGTTTTTAATTCAAAGATAAGTTTTTCAGCACTTACTTCAAATTTGAATCGAGCCGTCGCTTGGTTCGATTCTTCGGTTATTTCTGAAACATTGTATTCAACATCAGCACATACTGATTTAGCGAGCTCGATGTATTTTTGTAGTTCAGACTCTAGCTCTGTTTTTGTCTGTGCGAAAACCGTTACGTCGGCAACTTCGTCACCTTCTTTGATGATAAAGCCTATCTCGCCAGCACAGCCGCAGGCCTCACATACTTGGTTTTTTTCTAATTCGACACTCATAACGAATCCTCTTGTAAATACTAAGGGTATTCTATCAGGTATTTGATCTGTATCTACAAAAATGACGACTTTTGCGTAAAAAAGGAACAGAATAGGCACTTGTTAAGTAAGGGTTAAAGATTGGATTACTAAATCATCAAGAACGTTAATGTGATATATATCAACATTTAAAATCAATTAACGAACATAGTGACGAGATTTTGCTCAGTCCAGTTGAACTAATGGTTAATTTATAAGACTATTTCTTGATTGATTATTTTTAATAATTATCATTCTTGGTCTTTGAATAGTTTCGATGAATAATTGGCGCAAGGTTTTGATGAGACTAACTTTTCGCCTTATTTTGAGTAGCATGTATTGACAAAAACATAACTGAAAATTACACATTACGCAGTGTAAAGACGTTATGGTTTGGAACTCGACATGATATTAAATAGTCGCAATACATATACCCAAAGCGCTTTCAAGTGCAGCGTTTAGCAACCTGATTTCTAGGTTTTCGCTAATCGAACCGCATCGGCGAGCCGGGTATAATGCTAAGAATGATTTCATTCTGGCCTCATTTAATAGTGAGTTAGATGGATTTACAAAGAGAAGAGCTTAAAATATGCCAAAGCGTAGTAAAGAAGATACCGAAATCACTATCCAAAAGATCATGGATGCCGTTATTGATCAGCTACTCAGATTAGGTTACGACAAAATGTCGTACACGACGCTAAGCCAGCAGACAGGTATATCGCGTACCGGTATTAGCCATCACTTCCCTAAGAAAACGGACTTCACCGCCGCACTGGATGGCCGTATCTTTAAAATGTTTATTGAACACTTAGAGTTTGATAAAGGATTAAATGCATTTTCACAAAGTTGGATTAAAGCGCTGGAAGATGCTGAGTTCCTCGCGATTTTACGACTGCTATTCCATCACATTGTCACCGCTGAAAATGCGCAAGAATTTGCTGCTAATGGTATTGACCGCTTATACAAAATGGTTGAAAGCCAGTTTGGTGCGGGTGGTGACAAAGAGCTTGAGTGGTTGATTGGTCGTTCATTGATCCAAATGAGCAAGTAATAGCGTTTAAAGCAACAAATTCTGCCAATATAAAAGCAAAGGCCCGCAACTCTCATATTGCGGGCCTTTGTCGTATCAAAGTGTTTTCGAGACGGCTTTAGAGGAGATACGCTTTATGCTGCGGCATGCACTTGAGGGAAGTCTAGCGTCGGATGTTTTGTCACAATAGAGCGATAGCCATAAACTTGTTCAATGCGCTCTGACGTTAGTGCATTCCATGGCGTGTCATCACAAACTAGTTTCCCGTTATGCAAGAGTACAAGGCGGTCCGCGTACTGAGAGGCTAGATTCAAGTCATGTAACACCACAACCACCGCAGCGTTCTGTGCTTTTGCCGTTTCACGAGCAATTTTTAACGTGTTGTGTTGATGGGCGAGATCCAACGCTGAGGTAGGTTCATCAAGCATTAAGATTCGTTTTTCGCCAGATTGATGTAGTTGTGTCATCACTCGTGCTAGATGCAGTCGTTGCTTTTCTCCACCAGATAAAGACGGGTACAGGCTTTCTGCTAAATGCAATACGTCGGTTTGTTCCATGTAATGTAAAGCCAGTTTAGTGGTTTCTTTATTGGACAGTGATAGCGGTATTGCCCCCAGCTCTACTACTTCTCTGGCTAGAAATGGGAAGGTTAAGGTGCTGTGCTGCGGGAGCATTGCAATATGTTTGGCGCTTTTTTCAGGCTCCCAATCATGCTTTTGTTTACCGAAGTAGGTGATGTGATGATTCGAAGAGATCTCACCGCATAGAAGCTTGAGTAAAGTACTTTTACCTGCGCCATTGGGGCCGAGTAGGGCGGTCACTTCACCAGCTCGGATATCAATGTTGATGTCATCGAGCACCACACGGTTGCCATATGTCATCGAAATGTTTTTCCCCGATAAAACGATCTGGTTCATTACAAAATCTTCCCTTTTTGCTGGAACAATAAGTAGATGAAAAAGGGCGCGCCAATTAATGCGGTCACGATTCCAACTGGTAATTCAGCTGGTGCCACGGCAACACGAGCAAACATATCTGCGGCAGTAAGAAGCAGTGCTCCCATTAAGGCAGATATTGGTAATAGCGTTCGATGGTCAGGCCCAGCGAGCATGCGCCCTAAGTGAGGAATCACGAGCCCAATAAAGCCAATTGCACCACTGATGCTCACCGTAATACCAACACCCAGTGCAGAAAGTAAAATAAGCTGACGTTTGAGTTTTTGAACCGGAACTCCTAAGTGTCTTGCTTCTGATTCCCCTAACAACAGAGCATTCAGCGCCATCGACTTCTTCTGAAACCAGAGCAATAGTATGACGAGTGTTACAGCAGATAGAGCAATCCCTGACCAATTTGCACCAGCTAATGAGCCCATCGACCAAAGCGTCAAATCTCGCAGCATCTGATCATCTGCGATAAAGTTCATGTAGCCAATCGCAGCACCCGAGAGCGCGCTGATGGCAACGCCGGCTAACAACATAATTGTAACTGAGGTACCAAACTTACTTGTGCCGAGTTTATAAACGAGAATAGTCGTTAGTGCACCGCCAATGAAAGCAAAAAGAGGCAGAGCCGCTAAGTTCATTAGTTGCGGATAGTTTTGGCTAAATTCAGCAAATACAACAATAGCGAATGCACCACCAAGAGCAGCGCCAGCAGACACACCAATGATACCAGGCTCGGCTAATGGGTTACGGAACAAGCCCTGCATAACCACACCACAAATTGCCAAAATGGCGCCGATGAACATACACAAAATGGTGCGAGGCAATCGGATTTCGTTAATGACCAACTGAATGTGAGGAGCGAGATCAGAACTGCCTCCCGTTAGGCTACGCAAACTGTCAGCAAAGCTAATGTTCATTGGGCCAACGGTAATAGAGGCGATAGCAATAAATGCTAAAAATCCACTAAGCACTGATAACGTCGTTGAAAGGGGGATGCGTCTTAACAACATGTCATGTCTCTATGGGTAAAGCAGTGCATTCAAGCGTTTAGCTTCTGCAAGGCTTTTAAGGCCCAAACCACCTACCAGAGCATGGCCATCAATCGTTATGATGTCTTTGTTCTTTCCAGCGGGTGTTGCAGCAAGAAGCGGCATTGCTTTTAAAATTGCATCGGCACCACCCAACGTTTCATAGCTGCGACCACTAACAAGAATCACGTCAGGCTGCATCTCTACCATCGCTTCTGTGGATAGAGGCTTGTAAGACGAGAGTTGTGTAGCGGCTGGGTTTTGTCCGCCGGCGAGTTGAATAATTGCATCGGGTGTCGTTTGTGAGCCCGCAACATTTGCAGGTCGCCCTTCATGGATCAGCAGAAAGAGCACTTTCTTTTTCTTCGCTTGATCAGGTTGGTTTGCATTGAGTGCTTGTACTTGCGCCTGGACATCTTGCTTTAAGCTTTCAGCTTGAGCTTTGCGATCCATAAGGTTCGCAATTTGATCAATACGTTGATAAAGGCCCTCGACATTTGCATCAGTATTAACGATTTCTACCTCTACGCCAGCCGATTTCAATTGGTTCAATGTTGTTTTCGGCCCCATCTCATCAGAACCAATGACTTTTGTCGGACGTAAGGCGAGCAACCCCTCCGCTGAAAGACGACGATGGTAGCCCACTTTAGGCAGTTCCATTTCTTTTGGTAATTGACTGGTGACGTCGATAGCAACCAAGCTATCTTTAGCGTCGAGTTCAAGCAAGAGTTCAGTGACGGCGCTGCCTGCGCTAACAACGCGCTCTGAGGATGGCGTTTCATTGGCAAAAAGTTGACTACTCGCAAGTAGGGAAATGGCTGCCGTGACAACAGCATGAATAGTGATGCGTGTGTTCTTCATTTTGAAAGGATCTCTATCTTACTTATTTTTATGATGGCTCTTCAGTGAGTAACTGAGTAGCTTGAATTCCGTTTTCTTGTAAAAAGCCGAGAAGTTGTACTAGCGACTGAATATTCGCGGTTTTTTCTGCTCCAATTACAATTGGTTTATCGCTTGATTTACTCTCTTCTAACAGCGCGAGGGTAAAGTTATCCCAATCGATGTATGTCTTGCCGTTAATAGCCCAGTAAGGCTCGTCTTTAAGAATATTTACCGTGATGGATTGCTTATCGACATCTGCAACAGCCTGAGATTCTGTGCTCGGTAAATTGACGTCTAATGAATCGAGTTTGACCGCCGCGGTTAACATCAGGAAAACCATGACGATAAAAATAATGTCTAACAGCGGTGTTAAATCGGGGGTTAAACCGTTACGACTATTTTCTTGTGGTGTTTTAATCATTGACTTGCGGCCTCAATCTTCCCAGAAGAGCGCAGTGTTACTTTTGAGTGGTCTGGCGAGACATGCTGTAACGATATACCTTCAAGCCATAAGTTGACGTAGTTTAAAGTGTGCTCAAGCTTGGCGATTACACGATCCGCCCACAAACCAATGATCTGCGCTCCTGAAATAGCAGGAAGTGCGATAATGAGACCCGCGGCAGTGGTGCGCATAGCAAGACCTAGGCCGTCAGCCAAATCATTCGGAGTGATATTCCCCGTTGAAACCGCGATGCCTTTGAACATGTCAATTAGGCCAAGTACCGTACCAAGCAAGCCAATTAAAGGACTGATGACACCAATCAGCGTCAGCAAACGAAGGCCGGAATGCAGCTGATGGCGTTTTTCTTGCAGCCAAATACCTGCGGCATCCTCTCTTAAAGATTTAGAGAAAGAATGATGAGCAAGCAACATCGCAACACCACGGTACAGAAGCGGCCGCTTATTCGACAACTCTTCAGCAAGTGCTTCAAGTTCGCTCCCATTTGTTGGGTCTAATCCTGTGAGCTTTTGGCGAATGGCTCGCTTTCCTACACCAAGGCTAATTAACACATGGAATAATCGCTCGGCGATGATCATCACGGTTAGAGCTGAGCAAATGATCAAAGGCCATGTCATCAGCCCAAATTGAGTTTGTAATTCTTGTAGTTGTTCCATTATCCATCCAACTTAAAACGAACAGGTACTTGTACTCGGTGAGCGACTTTTAGCCCACCTGAAATATGTGGTGTAAATTGCCACTGTTTGATCGCACGAAGTGCTGAGGCATCTAGCGACTCTGTGCCGGAAGACTCAATCAAAACCTGTTTAATCTGGTTACCATTCTCATCTAGCCATATCTCATACAAGGCTACACCTTCAATACCACGTCTTTGTGCAGACCTTGGGTAACGGGGTTGTGTTGGTTGACTCACAAACGTTGGTTTGTCGACCAAGACAGGCTGAGACGTTGCCCCTTTGGATTGGCTCGCAGGTGCGGATTGTTGAGCTACCGTCTCTTTCTTCACTGGTTCCGTTTTTTTCTTTGGTTTCGCTTCGGGCTGAACCTTTTGCTTTGTTACGGTTTTGGTGGGCTCGACCGCTTTAGGTTTAGATTGTTTAACCGGTTCAGGTTTTTTCTCTACTACCTTTTTCTTAACAGCGTCTTTCTTGACGACCTGTTTTTTTACAATCTTCTTTTCTGGTTCAGGTTGGTCTTGAGGCTGCTGCTCTTTTGGTGGTGCTACATTTTCTGGTGTAGATTTTTCGACAGCTGGAGGAGCAGACACAAGATTTAGACTTACCGAACTTGCTGGGTTTCCAGCCGGCATCGCGAACACCTTTGTCTCTTGAGAAACAAAAAGAAGTGCGGCATGGATGGCAAGGGAAGCACCTCCTGCAATGACATATCTTTGTACGTTCACGCAATATCTCGGGAAACTATGAAAACTTGGGCAGATTATTACTTACAATGGAAATAAGATCAATTATCAATTGCATTATCATTACGCTCAAATTATGATTCTTGCAGAATTTTCAAGATCAGCTTCCATCCCTTACATGATGGGAGTTAAGCGAGTATATATGAGCGTCGATATCGATAAGCTTGATGAATCAGTGTTGGGCAGTGATAGTCCTGATCCATTGCGATTTGCTTTTGTTAAGAAGCATTCTGCACATGCCGGGGGAGCGAGCGTACCTGTGCCCTCGTCTCAACAACAGGCGATTTTTTCGAGTATTACGGCTAACTCAATTAAAGCGACCAATAAGCGCTGTCTTTATATTCATGTTCCGTTTTGTCGCGTTCGTTGCACTTTTTGTAACTTCTTTCAAAATGCTGCAAGTCGCACACTGGTTGATGAGTACTTTGAAGCATTAATGCAGGAGCTTAGAGAGAAAGCGGCATTACCTTGGACACAAAATGGTATTTTTCACGCCGTATATATCGGGGGCGGAACGCCAACGGATTTATCTCCAATACAGGTTCGTGTGTTAGGCCAGGCTATCCGAGACCACTTTCCTTTGGCCGCAGACTGCGAAATCACCTTAGAAGGTCGCATCAATCGTTTTTCTGATGAGTTGTATCAAGGCGCTTTAGACGGTGGGTTTAATCGTTTCTCTTTTGGTGTGCAAAGTTTTAATACACAAGTGCGCCGCAGCGCAAAACGTTTAGATGATAGAGAAGATGTCCTCAAACGGGTGAGCGAGATCGCCAAAGAAGACAAAATTCCGGTCATTATTGATTTACTCTATGGCTTACCTTATCAAACCAAAGAAGTGTTAGAGCAAGATTTAAATGATTTCCTCTCGACTGGCGCACACGGACTGGACTTGTATCAGTTAGTGGTTGGTGGGTCAGCTCCCATGCTCAACCTCGTAGAAAAGGGAAAAATCCCGCCACCTGCGACCACACCAGAAAAAGCGGGAATGTATGAGCTCGGTGTGAACTTTATGGCCAAACACCATATGAAGCAACTTAGTGTGAACCATTGGGCAATCGATAACCGCGAGCGTAGTTTATACAATAGTTTAGCCAAGACTTATGCAGAGGTATTGCCAATTGGCTGTGGTGCTGGAGGTAATATCGGTGGCTACGGGATGATGCAACACCGCACACTAGAGACCTATATTAAAGCGGTCAAAGAAGGTCAAAGCACCATCGCGATGATGATGAAGCAAAGCCCTCTAGAACCACTTTTTTCTGCACTCAAATCTGCGTTTGACCGTGGCATTGTTCAAGCAAATCAACTTCCATCATTTATGGGAGAGGACGCGTTCGGGTTTTTATTGCCTCTATTTAAAGTGTGGCAAGCGAAAGGCTTAGTACAACTACATGAACGTAGCGCAGTCCTTACTCTTGCAGGCAGCTTCTGGGCTGTGTCATTGGCTCAAAGTTGTATTCAGGTACTCACGTCAGAGATGAACGAAACCGTACCGAAAGCATCCAATAATTAATGAAAACAAATTGAACAAAAACGGAAGACACAATGGAATCAATCAAGCAACAAGTTGAAGTATTACTAGAGCAAGAACCACAATTATTGCCAGCTGCGATGGCAGAGCGTCTTGGCATTTCCGAGTTTGAGGTTGTTGCGGCTCTACCTCAGGAAATGGTGGCTATTGCACCAGGAGAGCAAGCGCAAAGCATCTTAGAAAGTTTGGTTGGTTTTGGCCCGGTGACGACCATCGTCCACTCTTTTGGTTCTATCTTTGAAGTTAAAGCGCCGTTTCCAAAAGGAAAAGTGGCGCGTGGCTATTACAATTTAATGGGTAGAGAAGGTGAACTGCACGGCCACCTTAAATTAGATAACGTTAAAAATGTCGCATTAGTCAGTAAACCGTTTATGGGTAGAGAGAGTCACTATTTTGGTTTTTTCTCAGAGTGCGGAAGCAATATTTTCAAGATTTATTTAGGCCGTAACGAAAAGCGCGAGTTGATTGAAGAGCAAGTCACCGCATTTCGCGCCCTACAAGCCGAATTAAAAAAGTAATCACAAACATAATCGAGGCTTAACTCGAATACTAATTAGTAAAGTCAGGTATCAATATGGATCAACAAGTTAAACAAGAGCGTTTGCAAGGTCGTTTAGGGCCAGAGATCAAAGAGTTTCGTCAGGAGCGCCGTACACTTCAGCTTGCAACTGTCGATGCAGAAGGTCGCCCGAATGTAAGCTACGCGCCTTATGTCCAAAACCAGGAAGGTTATTTCGTTCTCATTTCTAAAATCGCTCGTCATGCCCGTAACCTTTTAGAAAATCCAAATGTTTCATTGATGATGATCGAAGATGAAGAGTCTTCAAAGCAGCTGTTTGCTCGTAAGCGCTTAACTTTTGATGCGGTAGCAAATGTAGTTGAGCGAGACACAGAGATGTGGCAACAAGTTGTTGGACAAATGAAAGAGCGTTTTGGTGAGATTATTGATGGTCTAAGCCAGCTAGAGGATTTCGTTTTGTTCAACTTAAAGCCAGAATCGGGGCTATTTGTTAAAGGTTTTGGTCAGGCGTATCAAGTGTCTGGTGATGATTTAGTCGATTTTGTTCACCTTCAAGAAGGTCACAAGAAAGTCGAAAGTGCCTGATTGTAAACCGATCATATGAATGTCGATCATTTGGCATAATGAACGTTTAAAGGGAGTTAGGTTATACTGACTCCCTTTTTTATATTGGAACAAAAGCATGAAACCTGTAAGTAAGGAATTGAGCGAGATTTGCTATCCGTTTATTTACGAGGACAGTCCGGTTTGTGACTTTGAAATTACAGCAGATGAACTTTGTAGTCGTATTGGCCTTGTTCTCGCTATGGAGTTGGACGAGTTTAGCCGCGATATACTGACAAGAATGCAGCCTAATGTTTATCATCTAAATGGTTCGGTTCGCGGGAAATTAGCGATTACAGAGACGGAAGTTGAAGAGTTAAAGGCCGATTATGCTTTGCTCAAGCAACGTATTGATGGCGGCTTCAAAGGCTTTGTTCTACCCGGAGGGCACCCGGCAGCCAGTCAATTGCATTTGTGCCGTTGCCAAGCTAAAAAAACGGTACGAGCATTAGTTGCCGTTGAACATACAGGTAAGAAGCAGCCCGCACCTATTTTGTTTCGTTACGCGAACTTATTAGCGAATGTACTTTACAGCCTAGCTTCTTATATTAATCATGCTCACCAAGTCAAAGAGACGGAATTCGTTTCTCGTAGTTACGCGATGCCAAAGAAGTGAGCTGAGAAATTAGCGGATGTGAGCATCAGGGATAGGACAAGCACTGCATTATATTCTCAAATCAACTCGTCCAATAAGAGTTAAGAAGTCATAGCTTTGGCTTCTAGCTCTTTTGCTCCGCGAAGCATCGCTTCGATTAGTTCTCCTGCATTGAATTTCTCAAGTGCCTCATGCGCGCCAACTTGGTGAGCTCTGTCTACACAGATTTCGCTCGATAACGATGTATGTAAAATGCGGTATGAATGGTTCAGAGAGGAATTATTCTGAACTTCAAATGCTAATTCATAACCGTCTAATCCGGGCATTTCAATATCGCTGACCAGAATATCAATTGGGCGATGAGCCGCAGCGTCACTTTTCATCAGTTCCAATGCATCTAAACCATTTTTACAGATTTGATACCCAATATTGATGCTATCGAGTGCGTCACACAGCTGTTTACGAGCGATGGAAGAGTCATCCACCAATAGAATACTGAGTGCTTTTAGGCGTTCTCGCTCAATATCTGTCAGCATTGGTATCTTTGAATTCTCGTACTGCGGATAAATTTTGGAAAGTAGCAGTTCCACATCCAGCATTTGAACAGTTTTGTCCTCGTAGCGAGTAATTCCAGTCACGAAAATATTTTTTCCAGCGCTCGGAGGTGGCGTTTCAATAGCTTTCCAATCGCACTCAATGATCTTCTCTATACTACGAACCATAAAAGCTACTACGGTTCGCAAGCAATCTGTCACGATCAAGTAGCAGCTTTTATATTCTTCTTCACTTATAGGACGAAAGCCAACAGCCGCTGACATATCGATCACTGGTACTGTTAAGTTACGTATCGTAACGGTTCCAATGACGTGATGATGCGAGTAAGGGATCTTCGTCGTTGGCATGTATGGGACGATTTCACGGACTTTTAGCGTACCGATAGCGAAACTCTGTTGCAGGGTGAGCTTAAACATCAACATGCCCTGAGACTGATTCGCTTTGCTAACGACTTTTGCCATGAAAATAACCTTATAAATACCACCGAATTGTGTCTAATCTAATCTTATCAGACGAAGGCTTCAACCATCGGAGAGACAAATGTGAGCTTTTTAGGCAATCTTTTAGAGAATAGTGATTAACTGAGCAAAACTTGTTTGAATTTTAAACTCATTATATAGACGATTTTATATTCCACGTGCATTTTGGCCTTTGCCACTGAGCTATTATTAAGAAATGTTTGGTCTGTTAAAAAGGATTGGGTACACTTGCGCGACCAGAATAGTGAGAGATAGATCAATGGCAAATACAGCAGCCGCATTACATATTCTTGTGAAGCACAAAGAGCAAGCGGAAGACATAATCAAGCAACTGAAAAAAGGCGCAAAGTTTCAGACATTAGCGAAGAAGTATTCAACTTGCCCGTCAGGCAAACGCGGTGGTGACCTTGGTGAATTCCGCCGTGGTCAAATGGTACCTCAATTCGACAAAGTGTGCTTTTCTGGCGAAGTGTTAACGCCGCATTTAGTTAAAACCAAGTTCGGTTGGCATGTTGTAAAGGTGCTTTACAGAACATAAGGCTTGGTATCGACCTAAACATTGTCAGATGAAACCCACAAGCATTAAATATCATCTGTACGGTCTCTTTTCACCAATCACTACCGTTATGACATGGCAGATACATTCTGATCTGCCATGCTCCACCAAACGCCAATCTTTCCAAACTAGAAACTCATTTATATGCAGTTAATTTGGCTTTTCTCATAAGTCGTTATCCTATTTCAAGCTTTGGTATGAGAATACGTTTGCTGGTTGTATCAATTATCAATGCTATTCCTTGCTGGCGAACTTTGGTTCATGTTCGGACGCCATTCGCATATGATAGCGACCTTATAAAAATTAACCCTGTTCATAATTTAAGATGTCCCTGACTCATAAAGACTATTTTAAAATCGCATTTCCTTTCATCGTTTCTACTGTTACCCAACCATTATTGGGGGCGGTGGACACCGCGGTGATCGGTAAACTCGGTGTGGCTGAGATGATTGGTGGTGTAGCGATCGGCACCGTCATCATGAATACCTTGTATTGGCTGTTTGGCTTTTTCCGCGTCAGTACGACTGGGCAAAGTGCGATCGCATTAGGTAAAAATAGCCCGGAAGATCAAGCGAGCAGCTTATACCGTCCTTTCGTGCTTTCGCTCTGCCTTGGTTTGATTTTCATTGCGTTGCAGTCCGTGATTTGGATGGGGGCAGAGCTGATTATCTCCCCTGATGCCGTCGTGGCAGAAAACGCGAAGATTTACTTCGATATCATGATCTTTGGTGCGCCGTTTGTGCTGCTGAACTACACCGTGATTGGTTGGTTGATGGGGCAGGCGAAAGCCAAAGAAACCTTGTTCACGCAAGTGTTTGGTAATGTGCTGAACATCGTGCTGGATATCGTATTTGTGTTGTACTTCGATATGGGGATTGCTGGTGTTGCGGTGGCGACACTTATCGCACAAATCTCGACGTTTGTTATCGGTGCAGTGCTGGTGTTGAAAACCTGTCGCTTCCCGCTGTTTGATTACATTCAGACCGCAAAAATGACGCGTAAAGATCTCAAAGTTATCGCGTCTTCCAATATGGATCTGCTGCTTCGTACTGTGTGTCTACTGGTGTTCTTCAACATGATGGCGCGTGTAGGCTCTCAACTAGGTTCTGATGTGCTCGCGGCGAACGCAATCTTGATGCAAGTGACCTTCATCGTCAGCTACATGTTCGATGGTGTGGCGAATGCGTCGAGCGTCTTCGCAGGTAAAGCAGTAGGGCAGAAGAATCCGACATTGCTTGATAACGTGATTAAGCTAAACACGCAATGGACCGCGGCGTTTGTCGTTGTATTGACCTTGTTGTTGGTGCTGTTCAAACACCAATTAGTGACGTTGTTTACCACTTTGCCAAACCTTGTTGAGCTGTATTTGGACATGAGCCCTTGGTTATTGGCATTCCCGTTGGTTGCTGGTTTTGGTCTTACGTTTTACGGCATCTTTACCGGTACAGGGACGACGCGACCAGTGCGTAACTCTACCTTTCTAACCATGGTGTTGTTCTTAGTGACTCAATTTATTGCGGTGCAATATTGGGGCAATCACGGTTTGTGGCTGGCATTCACTTTGTTCTACGTTGGGCGCTTTGTCTTCTTGTTTCCATACCTCGGTCAAGTTAAACAAAAGTGTCTTTAATACACACTGTCACAAATGACCTAATTTAGATGTTCTTATAACAAGGGTGGAGCCATCTGCCCTTGTTGATAAATCTGAAAAAGGTGATGAAATAACCTTTCCGACTGGTTTCCTTGCTTTAACCCGCATGATATTATTTGTGATGTTATATTATTACATCTAGTTTATGCCGTGATTTCTCAACCAATACTCTCCGTTAATAATCTCAGCCTTACAGACTCAGAGCGCACACTCTTCAAAGACATTTCTTTTGAGCTGTCTCAAGGTGAAGTTCTTGCCATTATGGGACCTTCCGGCATTGGTAAATCCATGTTGTCGAAAGCCGTCGCAGGTTTTTTGCCGTCTGATATTTGGGTAGACGGAAGTATCCAGCTTAACAGCAGTGAAGTCGCACAAACTGCCATGCTGCAACGCAGTCAATCGCAGCGTCCCGCGGTCATTTTCCAAGATGCACTTAAAGCGCTGAATCCATTGACGTCTGTCGAACAACAACTGTGTTTGGCATTGACGGGCAACAACACGCGCTTGTCTTCAGCAAACCGAGAAACGGTGACGACCTTGTTGTCTCAACTCGGATTTGCGGATCCAAAAGCAACATTAGCGCAGCATCCAAGCCAGTTATCTGGTGGTCAGCGCCAGCGTATTTGTATTGCGATTGCGTTGCTTGGTAGTGCCAACTTGATCATCGCTGATGAGCCTACCAGTGCGCTCGATCCAATCACCGAAGCGGAGATCCTTGAGTTGTTCCGCAGTAGTGTTCAGCAACGCAACATCAGTGGTTTGTTGATCACGCACGATCTCTCTGCGGCTTTGGCGTGTGACAAAGTCTTGGTGATTGCGGACAACACCATGGTGGCTTATGGCGCACCATGGCAAGCCATTCAGCAAAGTTCGCATCTTTTCTGCCAACAACTTGCGCAACTGCTGCCTTAACTTCATCTCTGGAGCCTATTTTGACTAAGCACAACTTGAGCGGGCACACGCAGCCTAAATCGGCGGAAGTTCGCTTTGAGCAAGCCAGTGTTCACTATTACTCCAAACCAAGTTGGTTGGGGGGCAAACCGTTTAAAGCGCTCGAACAATTGGATCTTGCCATCGACACAAAGAATATTGCGATTGTTGGTCCTTCTGGTGCGGGTAAATCGACCTTGATTGAGCTTTTGTTCGGTCTTCGTAAGCCCACATCTGGTGAAGTGTATGTGTGTGGCTATCCGCTATCGCGTAGCTCGGCTAAGCAGCGACAAGAGTTGTGTCAGCACATTCAACTGATTCCGCAAGAGCCGCAGTCTAGCTTGAATCCGTATTACACCGTTCGCCAGATCTTACTGGAGCCGTTAAGCAACATTGGTTTGACGCAAGAGCTCAATGAGAAGGTGGAAAAGGTTTTGGCGGATGTCGGTTTGGATCTCACATTGCTGGATCGCAACCCGCAGCAATTATCAGTTGGGCAAGCGCAACGTGCGGCTATTGCCAGAGCTTTGATTGTCGAACCTTGCGTGTTGGTTGCCGATGAGCCAACCAGCAGCCTAGACCCCGTCAGTCGTAAACAGGTTCTCGACTTGTTGGCAGGCATTCAAAAGAGCCGTCAGATGCGCCTGATTTTGGTGACACATGACCTCGATGCGGCACAAACCCTATGCGATGAAATCCTGGTGTTAGACAAAGGACGTGTTGTCGAGCACGGCACGGCACAAAACGTGGCAAATAACCCATCGCACTTGATCACGAGAGCCTTGATGAGCGCTCAACACAAAAGTAATGAATTCACAAAAACCATTGGAGAGGTTTCTTATGCACCTTAGTACTCCCAAGTTAGCTTTGTCGCTGGCTTTAAGCGCACTGCTGACGGGTTGTTTTGACTCTGGCGAAAGCAAGCCAGAAGCGGAAAAAGCAGCTGCACCGCAAGCAACGGAAATTCGCGTTGCCATGATGCAGCCACCACGCACAGGTTTGTCACCACTTTCAGATGACGCGTTCAAACTATCACGTTGGAGCACGGCAGAAACGTTGGTAAACCTAAACGATCAGTCGGTAGCAGAGCCTATGCTGGCAACGGAATGGGAACAAGTTGACCCGATGACGTGGCAATTTACGGTACGTAAGGGCGTGAAATTCCACGATGGTTCTGACCTTGATGCCAACGCGGTTGTGAACTCTCTACAAAAAGCATTAGATGCCGCACCTAAGCCACGCATTTTGGATGGTATCGAATGGCAAGTTCGCGCATTGGACGACTTCACTGTTGAAATCAAAACGACCTTTAACGATCCATTGTTGCCAAGCCGTCTATCTAGCCCACAGCTAGCGATCCTTTCTGGTGCTGCATACCAAGAAAACGGTCGTGTTGTGCCAATCAATGCGGGTACGGGTCCATTTGTTCTGACAGAAATCAACGGGACAACCAGCGCGAAACTGAAGCGTTTTGATGGTTACTGGGGCGAAAAAGCGAAAGTAGACAGCATTTTTGCTGAATACGTACCAAACGGTTTTGCTCGTGCTGCTGCACTACGTACCGGTGAGGCGGATGTCGTTGAAGCCGTTCCTGTTTCGCAAATCGCGATGATGGAATCTTCACAACTGCACGAAGTCGCAATGCCACGTACCAATACGCTTTACCTAAACAACAAATCAGATGTGTTTAGCCAGTTCGGTTTGCGTAAAGCAGCGGCTCAAGCGGTTAACCGTGAGCAAATCATCAAAACGGTTTACGAGAACCACGCCGATTCAGCGAAAGGTCTGTTAGGTCCAGCATTGGCATGGGCTCAACCAATTCGTGATGCGAACCCTCGTATGGAAACCATGGAAATGCGCCACGCGAATGGTGAGAAGATCACCATCGGTACATTTACCGACCGTGCTGAGTTGCCAGAAGTAGCGGTGCTGCTAAAGCAACAACTTGAAGCGGCTGGCTTTGTGGTTGAGCTAGACGTTCGTGAATATGCACAAATCGAAAACGATGCACTAGCAGGTAAGTTCGATGCGTTCTTGTTGTCACGTGCAACAGTGCTGGATTCTGGTGACCCAGTGGCGTACATGCAAAGTGACTTTAGCTGTAAAGGTTCTTACAACCTAGGACAATTCTGCTCTGAAGAAGTGGACGCAGCATTGAAACACGCTGATCGTCAGCCATTGGGTGAGAAACGCCAACAAGCGATCATCGAAGCAGAAAGCAAAATCCTTGAGCAATACGCTGTGATTCCACTGCTTCACGAGCGTGTAATCCAAGGTGAGAGTGACCGCGTGAAGAATGCTCAACGCGACCCACGTGAGCGTCGCCTGATCGACCAGTTTACTGAGGTGAACTAACTCGATGTCGTCTGTTGCCAACATGCGCTCTCGTTGGAGCGCTTGTATGCCTGAATGGTTTACGCGTTTTTTGTCGCGCTTCCTGTCTCTCGGGGTAGTGGTTGTGCTGGTGGGTTTGATGCCGGATATTGCAGGTATCGATCCAAGCCAATCAATCCTGCGTGCCCGTGCGGGTGCTCAACAATTGCTGACGGCGGAAGCTCTGCAAGCAATTCGAGAAGATCTTCAACTTGACCGCAGCGCTGCTGAGCGACTGTGGGATTGGTTGACGCTTGCCATGCAAGGTGACTTAGGTGTCTCTTGGGTGAGTGGCGCATCCGTGATGGAGAGCGTTCAACAAACTGCAAAAACGTCACTATTACTGATGCTTACAGCGCTAGGCATGGCATTTGTAATGTGCATGGCGAGCGTGCTTTACACTGTGCGTCGTTGGCAACAGAATCGTTTAGACAAGCATCATGACACGCTCAGTTCGGTGTTGGTTTCATTGCCTGAATACGTGATTGCTTCGTTGCTGATCATGGTGTTTTCCATCTGGTTGGGCTGGTTCCCGCCTTATGGTTGGCAAGGTGTGCAAAACCTCTGGCTACCCAGTTTGGCAATGGCATTGCCTGCTGCTGGCTTGTTCGGGCGCTTGCTCAATGACAGCCTCAAGCGTGTACTAGATGAGCCTTGGGTGATCACTTGGCTATCGGCTAACGTCAGTCAGTTTCAAATCTTACGCTTTGCCTTGTGGCGTGCCGTTAGTAACTTGATTCCTCAAATCGCAATGACGGTGATTGGTTTAACCGGCGGTGCGGTTGCTGTGGAACAGGTGTTCTCCATTCCAGGTATCGGACGACTAATTTTAGGCGCGGCGAAGTCACAAGATCTGCCGATGCTGCAAGGTGGCTTGTTGGTGTTGCTGGTGTTCTCGATGTTGATCAGCAGTGCGAGCATCTTATTGCAACGTTGGTTACTCGGGCACAGTGTCACAAGTGGCAAGCTGATCAGCAGTCACAGCACGTTCCGTTTTACCCAAAGCACTACCAAACGCATCGTCAGTGCCACAATCTTTGCCTTGCTGATTGGTTGTGCGGGATGGGCGTTAATGCGCGATCCTTACACCATCCAATTTACTCGCCTTGAATCGCCAAGCTTAGCAGCCCCGTTTGGTGCCGATGCGGTCGGGCGAGATCTGCTTGCTCGCGTTGGCGGCGGTATGATGTCGACAATCAAAATGGGCATCATCGCAACGTTCCTAAGTTTGGTGATTGGTTTGTTGCTCGGCTTCGTGACTCGTTATAGCCAAGGCTTAATTGAGATCACCAAAGGTGTGCCATACATTGTGGCGGGTCTGCTGATTGCTGGTCTAACGGGGATGAACCCAAACAGTGCCTTGATTGCGATTGTTATGGTGTCATGGGCACCATTAGCGGCGCACTGTGCAAGTTTGTTGATGGAAGCCAAAGCGCAGCCTTACACGCATCTTGCGCCCATTTGGGGAACCAGTCAGTGGCGAGTACTCCGTTACTACTTGTTACCTTATGTGCTGCCGCCATTGATTCGTCATGCGTTTCTGCGTTTGCCTTACATTACGCTCAGCCTGACTTCTCTGAGTTTTATCGGACTTGGCGTTAAGCCGCCAGAACCTGAGTGGGGCTTATTGATTGCTGAAAACTTGCCTTACATAGAGCGCTCACCATTGGGTGTCTTGCTACCAATCTCAGGCTTAGTTTTGATGGCAATTGCGGTGAATTTGATTTTTGATGACAAGTGACGAGCAGCGATAAAGTGAAGTGAGCTTCCATATCCAGATGTAATCAGTAATTTGGTAATTTAGAAAACAAAAGGATGTGTTTTCTGCCAGAAAGTACACAGCACGGCCTACGTATATTGGAAGCACCTATAAATTAACGAGTATAAAAGTTACGCGAACTCAGATGTTTAGGTAGTGTTACTCTTTATACACACGTAATCCTTTATCCGTTAATTCTTGAGTGACCACTTCGGATAGGTTTCGATCGGTAATAATTCCGTCCAATTGCTCGATGTCTAATGCATGAAAGCTCGCTATCTGACCGTATTTAGTTGAGTCTGAGATCAGATAATTGGTTTGTGCCGCCTTGATGATTGCTTTTTTAACGAGAACTTTATTTTCATTAGGTGTTGATAAGCCTTTCAAGCTCCAAGATGAAGTCGAAATAAAGGCGATATCAATATTTAGCCCATTCAAGAACTCTGCGACTTTTCCACCAATGGTGGATTGGTTCTCGCGGTCAATTTTTCCCCCTGTGTGGTAAAGCTCACATTCACTGTGCGTCATAAGGAAAGCAGCAATAGAGAAGTCATTGGTGATCACTAAAAGATCATTACGATTTGCTATTTGATGGGCGATTTCTAGAGAGGTTGTTCCCGCATCCAAGTAAATCGTAGCGTCTTGACCAATTAACGTAGCCGCCAGCTTACCAATTTGAATTTTTTCATCCGCTTGTTGCTCGACCTTCGCATCATGGGAAAGTTCGGAATGTAGAGCTTGAGCGAGTTGCACTCCACCAGAAACAGAAACGACTTTACCTGAGGATTCAAGCTTCACGATATCACGACGAATGGTCATATGTGATACGCCAAGGTGGTCGGTTAAATCTGAAATGCTTAACACTTCTTGATGTGATAACAGGGATAATATGGTTCTTTGACGTTCTGCTGGGATCATAGTTTCACTTCTATATTCTTGTTTTTCAGTATCCTACCAATCTTTTCATTTGTTGTGAATATCTGTGAATTATGTTCTCAACGTTGTAAGAACAGCCTTCGCTTGTGTTAACTACCCGGAATATCTCTGCCCATAAAGAGGTATATATCACGACATTGTTAATTTGTGTGAAAAAATGTGATTCAAAGCGAGGTCTTAGTATTAATCTTCACATATAATCACATCAACCAAACAAGAATTAACAAAGTTTAATAGACCAGAAGGCATTGTTTTTATGAGTGAAGTTCAATCTGTAGGTGTTATCGGTTTAGGCTCTATGGGAATGGGCGCCGCAAAGTCATGTGTGCGTGCAGGCCTAGATGTCTATGGTTTCGATTTAAATTCTCAAGCGCTTGAAGAGTTAGGTTCATTCGGTGCAAAAGCAGTTTCTACAAATGCAGTTGAGTTTGCAGATAAGCTTGATTCGGTTCTAGTTCTTGTTGTGAACGCAGCTCAAGTTAACACGGTCTTGTTCAAAACCGGTCTTGCTAAAGTGCTTAAGCCGAATACGCCAGTGATGGTTTCAGCAACCATCTCAGCAGAAGACGCAAAACAAATTGAAGCGAAATTGGCAGAACACAATCTTGTGATGCTTGATGCACCGGTATCTGGTGGTGCTGCAAAAGCAGAATTAGGTGAGATGACTATTATGGCGTCGGGAGCGCAAAGCACATTTGATGCACTTGAACCAGTACTCAACGCAACGGCAGCTAAAGTCTACAACATCGGTGAAGCGATTGGCCTAGGCGCAACTGTGAAGATTATCCACCAATTGCTAGCAGGTGTTCATATCGCAGCTGGTGCTGAAGCAATGGCATTAGCGGCACGTGCAAACATTCCTCTTGACCTGATGTACGACGTGGTGACGAATGCAGCGGGTAACTCTTGGATGTTTGAGAACCGCATGAAGCATGTAGTTGATGGTGATTACTCCCCTAAATCTATGGTCGACATCTTTGTGAAAGATTTAAACCTCGTATCGGACACAGCAAAAGATCTCAAATTTCCACTTCCTCTATCAAGCACAGCACTAAACATGTTTTTGAGTGCAAGCAATGCTGGTTTTGGTCAGGAGGACGACAGTGCCGTTATCAAGATTTTTGATGGTATTGAGCTTCCAGGTGTAGAAAACAAACAGAAATAAGCGCACGTAAAACGGAGAAAAAATGATGTTATTAGGCGTTATCGCAGACGACTTTACTGGCGCAACAGACATCGCAGGTTTTCTTGTAGAAAACGGCATGCGCACAGTTCAGCTTAACGGTATTCCAAAAGAAGAGATTGATGTAAACGCAGATGCGGTCGTGATCAGTCTTAAATCTCGCTCTTGTCCTGTAGATGAGGCAATCGAGGATTCAGTAGCTGCGCTTAAGTGGCTGCAAGCAAATGGCTGTCAGCAGTTTTACTTCAAGTACTGCTCAACGTTTGACAGCACAGCAGAAGGTAACATTGGTCCTGTAACGGATGCACTGCTTGCAGAGCTAGGTGAAGCGTTCACCATTGTATGCCCATCATTACCAGTGAATGGTCGCACAGTTTACAACGGCCATCTATTTGTATTCCAAGACTTGCTAAGCGACTCAGGTATGCGTAATCACCCTGTGACCCCAATGACTGATTCAAGCCTAGTTCGTATGATGGATGCTCAATCTCAAGGCAAATCTGGCCTGGTGAACTTCCAAATAATTGAACAAGGTCCAAAAGCGGTAATTGAGCGCTTTGAAGAGCTAAAAGTACAAGGCAACCGCTACGCAGTGGTTGATGCATTCAATGCAGAGCATCTCGTCACACTTGGCCAAGCAGCGAAGTCTCTAAAACTGGTAACTGGTGGTTCTGGTTTGGCTGCGGGTATTGCTAAGAACTGGATAGAGAACCTTGAAGATCAAAGTGATGCGAAGCAAGAGGGGAACCCTAAAAAGGCACCAACCGTTGTGTTATCTGGATCTTGTTCTGTCATGACCAACCAACAGGTCGCTGTTTACAAAGAAAAAGCGCCACACTTTGCTATTGATGTGAAGGCGTGTCTGACGGAAGAAGACTACTCAAATCAAGTGTTTGATTGGGTCATGACCAACATCGAAAGCGAGTTCGCACCACTGGTTTACGCAACCGCAGATGCAACGGCGTTAAAAGCGATTCAACAAGAGTTTGGCGCGCATGCTTCAAGTCACGCGGTTGAACAGTTCTTTAGCCAACTTGCAGTTAAACTTCAGCAGCACGGTGTGAAAAACTTCATCGTTGCGGGTGGGGAAACCTCAGGGGTTGTAACCCAAAGCCTAGCCGTAAAAGGTTTTCATATCGGTCCTCAAATCGCACCTGGTGTACCTTGGGTGAAGTCACTTGAAGGCGAGCTTTCTTTGGCTCTGAAATCGGGCAACTTCGGCGATGAACACTTCTTTGCCAAAGCACAGTCGTTTTTTGAATAGGTGAGGTTGTGATGAATAAAGAATTGATGACAGAACAACAACTGCGAGAGCAAATGGTCACTATGGCTCGCTCAATGTTTGAACGTGGCTATGCGACTGGCGGCGCTGGCAACCTTTCTCTAAAGCTGCCTAATGGACACTTTCTGGCAACGCCAACTGGTTCCTCGTTCGGCCGCTTGATTGCTGAAGAGCTTTCGGTTGTGGATATTGATGGCAACCATATCTCTGGTGAAAAGCCATCAAAAGAAGTCGCTTTTCATCTGGCGATTTATCGAAATAACTCAAAGTGTAATGCGATTGTGCATCTGCATTCTACTTACTTGACGGCGCTTTCTTGTCTTGAAGGTCTAGATCGCGAGAATGCCATCAAAGCTTTCACACCTTACTTTGTAATGCGCATTGGCGAACTGCCAGTGATTCCGTACCTGCGCCCGGGCGACCCTCAGATTGCTGAAGAACTTGCGCAGCGGGCTAGTGACTACAGAGCTTTCCTCCTGGCGAACCATGGTCCAGTGATCACGGGTACGGACTTTGAAGATGCAGTGGATAACGCAGAAGAGCTAGAAGAGACAGCGAAGCTAGCGTTCATTCTTAAAGACAGCAACATCCGCTATTTAACGGATACTGAGATTCAAGACCTAAAAGGGAGAGGTAAGTAATGGCTAAATTCGCGGCAAATCTGACAATGTTGTTCACAGAAGTTCCTTTTCTAGATCGTTTCGAAAAAGCACACCAAGCGGGCTTCAAAGCGGTGGAATACCTTTTTCCATACGCATTCGAAGCGCAAGAACTAGCAAGCAAGATACAGCAGTTTGGTTTTGAGCAAGCGTTATTCAACATGCCTCCAGGTGATTGGGATGCAGGTGAACGAGGTTTTGCAGCTATTCCGGGGCGTGAGGATGAATTTAAAACGAGCGTCGAGACTGCGTTGATGTACGCCAAGGCACTGAACTGTAAAAAGGTTCACGCTATGTCTGGCATTGTTGATTCACGCTTCACTCGTGATCAGCATATTGAAACCTTTATCTCAAACATTCGTTATGCAGCGGATAAGTTTGCCGAACATGGTGTTGAGCTGATGATTGAGCCACTCAACAATCGCGATGTACCGAACTACTTTGTTGCACATCAACGTGAAGCGGTTGAACTCATCAAACAAGTGGCTCGTCCAAACGTGAAATTGCAGCTCGATCTCTATCACGCACAAATTATGGACGGTGATCTGAGTACGTTGATTCGCGATGTGGCGCCATACACAGGCCATATTCAAATTGCTTCTGTGCCTGAAAGGCACGAACCATCGGAAGGCGAACTGAATTACCCACACCTATTCAATGTTTTGGATGACTCTGGTTACCAAGGCTGGATCGGTTGTGAATACAACCCAAGGCATAGCACGCAGCTAGGCCTTAGTTGGGTTAAACCATACCTATAACAATTTTAATTTCTATCCATAAATAACTTGAAACCAATTACAAAAACAAAGGGTCGTGACTATGAATATTATCATAACTGGAGGGGCGGGTTTTCTCGGAACCCTACTTGCCAAATCACTACTAAAAGAAAACAAAGCTGAAAGTATTACTATTGTCGACATTCAAAAGTCGCGCTTAGAGGGCATTGATGACCGAGTCGTTTCTTTAGTCATGGATATGACAAAGCGAGAAAATATAGACCAAGTTATTACTGCCGAAACGACACACATTTTTCATTTAGCGGCAATTGTATCGAGCCATGCTGAGCAAGATTTTGATTTAGGTGTAGCTGTAAACCTGACGACCACACAGTTATTGCTTGAGCGTTGCCGTAAAGTAAACCCTAATATTCGTTTTACGTTTGCTTCATCTTTAGCTGTCTTTGGTGGTGATCTTCCGGAAACGATTACACCAATAACAGCACTTCATCCTCAGTCATCCTACGGGACGCAAAAAGCCATAGGTGAGTTATTGGTTAACGACTATGCCCGTAAAGGCTTTGTTAAAGCTGTATCCGTACGTTTACCGACTATTTGTATTCGCCCTGGGAAACCAAACCTTGCCGCTAGCTCTTTCGTAAGCGGAATTATTCGTGAGCCTATGAATGCTCAAGAATCAAATTGTCCTGTAGACCCTACGCTAAAACTTTGGATATCGAGCCCGTCTAGAGTGGTGGACAATATTCAATATGCAGGGCTAATGCCTTATGAGCAGTTAAATAATCTGTCCTATAGAACGCTTAATTTACCTGGTATTCAAACTACACCAGCTGAGATGATTCAAACAATGGGCACTCTAATGGGTAAACAACTTTCTAATTATATTACTTATGAGCATGATGCGGGTATTGATCGTATTGTGAGTAGTTGGCCACAAAAAATTGATTGTACTAAAGAACTGGAGCTTGGATTTAAAGCAGACAGTAATTTCAAGGATGTATTACAACAATTTATTTCTGTTAACAATATGGAGATTGTCTAATGTTACCAACCTCAGTAATTGGACTAATAGTAGCCGTATCAGTCCTTGTTTTTCTTGTATTACGTACAAAAGTACATGTGTTAATTGCGATGTTAATTGCGGCATGTATCGCAGGTATTATTGGTGGGTTAAGTGTTGACGACACGATTGCGACCGTTAGCAAAGGATTTGGTGGAACATTAGGCGGTATAGGGATTGTCATCGGTCTCGGCGTTATGATGGGGGCTATTTTAGAGGCTTCTGGAGCAGGAGAAAGTATTGCCTATAATTTTATAAAGTGGTTAGGAAAAAAGAAAGAAGAGGCCGCTCTTGCTGTAACTGGCTATATTGTTAGCATCCCAATCTTTGTGGATAGCGCGCTTATCATTCTTTATCCAATTGCGAAGTCTTTGTCAAAAACGTCCAATCGCTCGATTTTAACGCTTACGGTTGCTCTGGCGGGCGGCTTGGTCGTAGCGCATCACGCTATTCCGCCGACTCCAGGGCCTTTGGGCGTTGCTGGTATCTTTGGTGTCGATCTTGCCAGCATGTTAGTTTTTGGTTTGATGATCGCAGCGCCTTGTGTCATGGGTATTGTTTGGTATGCAAGATGGTTAGAAAAGCAGTTTCCTGAATTCATTCCAACCGAACATTTCTCGAAGTCTAGTGAGCAACTGATTAATGATCACAAAGAGTACATTGCAAGTAAAGAAGCGAAAGACCTACCATCTTTAAGTAGATCTATCGCTCCAATTATTATCCCTATTTTACTTATACTTGCGAAATCAGTGATGGGTTTATTAGAGGGGACTTTCGGTTTCGAAGGGCTGACTGCAACAACATTTGGTCAATTTATCGCTTTTATCGGCAGCCCTACTATTGCACTATCAATAGCGACGTTATTAGCGGTTTACACGTTGGGTAATAACCTTACCAAAGAAGAAGCGAATGAAAAGATGGAACAAGGAATCTCCACTTGTGGCATCATTTTGTTAGTAACAGGAGCTGGTGGCGCGTTAGGTGCCGTATTGCGTGAAACGGGTGCGGGCGCAGAGATTGCTAACCAAGTTGCAGGGCTTCCTATTTCTGCGGTTATGATTCCATTTATTATTGCGACGTTAGTTCGTATTATTCAGGGCTCTGGTACAGTCTCCATGATAACCGCTGCTTCTATATCTGCCCCAGTTTTAGTAAATATTCCTGACGTTAACCTTTTATTCGCAGCGACGGCAGCTACGATGGGATCTCTATTTGCTGGCTACTTTAATGACTCGCTATTCCATATTGTTAATCGACTAATGGGGGTGACTGAGGTTAAGAAACAACTCATTATTTGGACTATTCCAACAACAATTGCTTGGGCTATTGGTGGTTCATTAGTCATGATTCTTAACTTATTCTTCGGATCTCATGGTTCAATCTTTGATCCCGTGTTACCACTTGCTGTACTTTTGGGGTGTGTTGCATTTACAAAATCTTACAGCGCTAAGCACGTCGAATTACAAGAGGTATAAAGGTTTACTTGTACTCTTCCATAAAGTAAAAACCTATCACAACATGTATTTTTATCAGATGGTTTAGAGATTGTTAATAGTATGAACGGCCCTATGTTTGGGCCGTTTTAGTTCTTATAAATAAACTATTTAACTTGAACCGATATAGGTTCCGTTTTCAACTTAATCAATATGAAATGGAATTGTTATTTCCCGCTTAGTAAGCGATTACCTATAAAGGATCTATTCGAGTTTAACTCTAGTGACTTTACTCTAGCGAAGTAGGGTTACTTTATATAAGAGTCCAGTACTTTTAATACGACTTCCATATCTTTTTCACGTTGAGTTTTGTCTTCCTCAAGTACAACGTGCTCAAGTAAGTGACCTTTAATTACTTCTCGCATCAAACCATTTACTGCTCCCCGAATAGCGGCAATCTGCTGCAATACATCTTGGCATTCATGCTCTTCTTCCAGCATTTTTTTAAGTCCATTCACCTGACCCTGTATTTTACTGACTCGAGTGTTGAGCTTCTTTTGATCTCTGGTTGTATGCGACATGTCTTATCTTCTTTAAGTTACGGGCCGAGTTATTCTAACTGATAATGTAGCACTCAATTTATACTGGGGGGTAGTGTTTAATACTAGGGGGGAGTATAGTTTGCGATAAATTAGAATCAACAACAGAGAACAACAATGGATTTTGTCGCGTTACTACAACAAGGTAATGGGTGGTTCTTTATTCCCAGTGCCATTTTGCTTGGCGCTTTGCATGGTTTAGAACCTGGGCACTCTAAAACGATGATGGCGGCGTTCATTGTCGCTGTGAAAGGAACGGTCAAACAAGCCGTGATGCTGGGTTTAGCTGCCACACTTTCTCACACTGCAATTGTATGGTTAATCGCTGTTGGCGGGATGTATATTAGCCAGAAATTCACCGCTGAAGCGGCTGAACCATGGATGCAACTTATCTCTGGGGTCATTATCGTGACAACCGGCGTATGGATGTTTTGGCGGACATGGAGCGATGAGCGAGCTTGGAACAAAGCTCAGGATCATGCTCGCGATTGGACGACGCAAGTTGTGGATACAGGACATGGGCATGTTTCGCTTTCGATTACACAGGAAGGGGAGCATCACCGTTTCCAGTTGCGAACACTCAGCGGTAAACCTTTAACTGCTGAAGGTATCAAGGTTTCGGTATCGAGTGATGGTTATCAACCTGCTGATATTTATCACTTTATAGAGCGTGATGGATACTTGGAATCGGCGTCTTGCATTGAAGTCTCTAATGGACTTTCTGTCACTTTGATCATCGGGCACCATGATCATACCCATGACTTTGATGTACATTTTCGTCCTGGTTCTCATTTAGAAAGCGAAGATAAGGAATATCAAGATGCTCACGAGCGCGCTCACGCTTTAGACATTCAAAAACGCTTTGAGAATCGAGACGTGACGAATGGGCAAATTCTGCTGTTTGGATTAACGGGCGGTTTGATTCCATGTCCTGCTGCGGTAACGGTTTTGCTTATCTGTTTGCAGCTTAAGGCAATGACTCTTGGTGCGACATTAGTTGTGTCATTCAGTATTGGCTTAGCCTTGACTCTGGTTGCTGTTGGCGTTGTGGCAGCAGTGGGCGTGCAAAAAGCGACATCTAAATGGAGCGGTTTGAATGATGTTGCACGTCGAGCTCCTTACTTATCGGGCGTCTTGATCAGTGCAGTTGGTTTGTACATGGGTATGCATGGATACATATCGCTGACAAGTTAAACTCTGTGGTAAAGATTCTTTTCCTTTCTTTTTGCATGGGTAATAGCTTCATGCCTTGGTTTGCCTATTTTGCTGCCGATTCTTGATTGAGAATCACTCGATCTGACATCGCTGCCATATCTACAAACCAAGTCATTCTCGCTTCACCAAGCATCCCGGATTACAACCGCTGCAATTGTGGCTCTAATATCTGAACCTGAGATACTAAATGATAAAACGGGAGCACTGACCACAGTGCTCCCGACGGTTAAAACGCTAATTAGAAGTCTTTTCTTTAATGTTCGATACCAATTTGGTCGCATAGTTAAATTTAACTATGCAAACGTTTCCTTTTGCGTACTCGTTCCTTCGCCAGACCTCGTAGAAATGTGACGTTTTGAAGACTTTTTTTCCTTCTGTCTAAAGTAATCGGGAACCAAGCAGATACATAGTTATAAAGTTATGTCTTGCTCTGCCAAACAGACCCAAAATGCAGTTTGGTTGGTTTTGGAGAAGAAAGGCTTAGCGCTCGATTAATGAGCATCAATTGAATTGTATTGAGACAATTATAATGAAAAGAATCATCTTATTAGCAGTCTGCGCCATGTTTGGTATTGCTGTCGTGGCGAGTATGGCATCAACGTACCTAATTTCGAGTCAGAAAATCGATGACATCATCTTAAACAAATCCCAAGTTCAAGCTGAGTTTCTAGCGGGAAATGCGAGTTACATTTTGGAGAACTCAGCTAATCCAATGCAAGATTTACAATCGCTTGTTGAGGGGCTGAAACAACGTTCAGACGTGAGTTATGCCGTTGTAATTGACCGTAACGTAACGGCAGTAGCCCACAGTGATAAGCACAAGCTGAACAAAACCTATAACGATGAATATACTGTTGAAGGCGCGACGAGAGGTGTTAAACAGTACTCAAAGTGGTATGCCGATGTCCAGAAAGTATGGGTGTTTGACATCATGGCACCAATTTATGTGGATGGTCAGTTATACGGTACTTTTGATATTGGTATTCCTATTACCGAAGTGAGCCAAGCGACGAATGGAATTATTACTTACCAGTTGATCTCTATGGTGGCGATCTTCGTTATGTGTGTTTTGATTCTGTCACTTCTGCTAAATAAACTGATGAGACCGCTTTCTGCGCTTAAAGACGCTCTACAAGACATCTCAAAAGGAGACGGAGACTTAACCGTTCGTTTGCCAGCGAAAGGTAATGACGAAGTCGCGCAAATTTCTTCTGCTTTCAACGTTTTTGTTGGGAAAGTACATGAGATTATTACACAAGTTGTAAATACTGGTGTGGAGCTTAATAGTTCAGCTGTCGCTTTGCGTGGGCAATCTCAACAAGCGCTCACAAGAGGGCAAGAGCAGAACGAGCAAACCATGCTGGTTGTCACATCCATGAACGAAATGATTGCGACGGTCAATGAAATTGCCTCCAATGCTGCTGGAGCGGCAAATGCTGCGAGTGCAGCAAGTAATGAAGCGCAAGATGGCTACACGACGCTAGAAAGAACCAAAACGGCGATGACTAATCTTGAAAACGAGATGAACAGCACTTCCAACATTATCGTGAGTCTTGCTGAAAATACTCAGTCGATTGGTAGTATTCTAGAGGTGATTAGAGGTATTTCGGAGCAAACCAATCTATTGGCTCTCAATGCGGCTATCGAAGCGGCACGCGCTGGTGATGCCGGCCGAGGTTTTGCAGTCGTAGCTGATGAAGTTCGCAACCTAGCGACTAAAACCGCTCATTCTACCGATGAAATTGACAACATGATTCACCAGCTACAAACTGAAGCTCAAAGTGCGGTGAATTCAATGAGCAATAGTAAGGCTCTTATTGAAGAAGGAACGGCAGAAACCGAGTTAGCTCGACAGGCTTTAGAAGCAATAGCTGCACAAGTGACGACTATTTCAGATATCAATACTCAAGTAGCAACCGCAACAGAACAGCAATCAACGGTAGCAAACGAAATTAATATGAACATGGATACCGTCAGCCACTCAGTGAAAAGTGCGCTAACGGCGAGTGAGCAACTAGAAGAATCAAGTCAACAACTCGCGGAGCTATCGCGAACACTCGATCGTCACGTAGGAGCGTTTAGAATCTAAACGCCAACTGACCCTCTTTAATAAAAGCCAGTAAATGTTAATTGCTGGCTTTTTTATTTGAAAAAATCGAGTCTCAAATCGCTTAGCGGTGTTTGTCCTTTCTAGACGATAAAACAGAGTACGATAAATTAGTTGAGTAAAGCTTAGCTAGGCGTTAAGTTTTGCGTTTTGCTTTAAATGTTCAACAAACATAGATATTTTCTTAGCTACATGTTTTCTTGACGAGTAAAAGGCGTAAAGTACTAAATCCTCAGGTTCGTACTCTAGAGTGACGATTTCTAGCTCACCATTTTTGATCTCATTTTGGCATGACTCAATTGGCAATATTGCGTATCCAAGCCCTGATAACGCGCCATATCTGGCGAGATGACCGCTGTTTACTTTGAATGAAGATTGCACAGTTTGAGTAATATGGCCCCCAGCAGGGTTTCTGAATACCCATGGTGCACCATTTACTGCGGTAAGCGTCGTGATGCAGGGAACATGACTTAGATCCGTAATTTTGTAAGGGGGGGCGTATTTCTCAATTAGTTGAGGCGCGGCTAAAATGGCACTGGGCCAGCGTTTTATCTCTCTCGCCACCCAGTTACTGTCTGACAAAGTACCTCTGTGAAAACTCAATATTATATCAAAGCCATCGATAGCATCGCCTTTAGGGGCGAGCGTTGTATCACAATGCAAAGAGATTGCTGGATATTGATTGCAAAAGGAAACAATAGCTTTTGCCAGTACAGGTGTGTCTGGCATAAGAATTCGCAGTTCCCCTGTTACCGTGTGCGAGTGGCGCGTTACAGTTTCTAGTGCGGCGTTGAGTTGCTCCAATAACGGACGAGTGCTGCTATAGAGCTCTTCTCCAGCCTCGGTAGGCGTCATTCGCCTTGTTGTTCTATTGAACAACCTAATGTTTAACTTTTCTTCAAGCAGGGCAATGTGTCGGCTGACATTTGATGTTGGTATGTTCAAACACTCAGCGGCTCGCTTAAAGCTGTTGTTCTCATAAACACAGTGAAAACTTTTTAACCAGATTTGGTCAACGTTATCAAACATTTCATTATCCCACTTTATTGGATTATCAAGCCAGCATATCGCACTTTATCCCTGTACTAAGTTACATACAATTTTATTTACAAGTTTAAGCGAACAAACAACGAGATATCGCGCTAGAACGTAATCAATAGTGGTGAATTTATGAGCTGGTTAGAACGGTTATTTGAGAATAAAAATATAATAGGTTCGCGCAAAGCGTCTATCCCTGAGGGCGTTTGGACAAAGTGTCCTGAGTGTGAACAAATACTTTATCGTGCCGCGTTAAAAGAAAATTTGGAAGTATGCCCTAAATGCTCATATCACATGAGAATGGCTGCGCGTCAAAGGTTGATCTCTTTTCTGGACCATGGAACACAACAAGAGTTGGCAAGTGAGTTGGAGCCACAAGATATTTTGGGTTTTAAAGACTTAAAGCGATATAAAGAGCGAATTGCTTTAGCACAGAAAACGACTGGAGAAAAAGATGCGTTGGTGGTGATGGAGGGCAAGTTATTGGGGCTGCCTGTTGTTGCGTGTGCATTCGAATTCTCTTTCATGGCAGGCTCGATGGGCGCAGTGGTTGGCGAGAAGTTTGTCCGAGCAGTTGAAAGCGCAATTAATACAAAATCTGGGTTAGTATGTTTTTCCGCTTGCGGAGGGGCGCGCATGCAAGAGTCTTTGGTGGCACTCATGCAAATGTCAAAAACCAGCGCCGCGTTAAACCACTTATCTGAGCACAGATTACCCTATATCTCAGTATTGACGGACCAAACTTATGGTGGCGTCTCGGCGAGTTTAGCGATGTTAGGAGACATCAATATTGGTGAACCTAAAGCAAGTATTGGCTTTGCGGGAAGACGGGTCATTGAGCAAACGGTACGTGAAAAGCTACCAGACGAGTTTCAGCGAAGTGAATTTTTACTAGCGCATGGTGCGCTAGATATGATTGTCGATAGACGTGAAATGCGCGATCGCGTTGGCCGCTTACTGGCTAAGTTAACCAACGCGAGGGTGGTCTCAGAATAGGTTGTATTAAAGTTAGACTTAGTACTTGCGTTTATTGAGCCGTAATCATTACAAACCGTTCATTTTGCCCCCATCTTGGTTCTGCATTCATTAGGCTGAGATCCAACGCCGTTTGGTATGGGTCAACAGCAAAATGGTCGCTTACTAACCCCCAGAGCATCCAGTTGATTGCGGTTTCATTCTCGGTAAGCTCTTCGAGTGGCGCTTGGAGGAAAAAGTACTCATCTTCGCCATCGTAACCGAGCCGATCATAGATAATGTTGCGTAGCTCTCGATCCAAATCATGTTGGAGGTTGATTGAGTTGTACAGTTGCTCTTCTGTTGGGCCATTCTCATGGTGATAAACATTGCGTTTTGACTCTTTGTGTAAAGTACCTGCGCCAGTTTCAATGCTTACTTTCTTTTGCGAGTGTTGCTCAAGAACTTGAATGATTTCATCCTCTAGTTGATCGAGTTTACTCAGCAAAACTTGATTGTTTATGTCACCAGCGGGGGAGGCCATCATTTGGAAGGCTTTCACTCTCTCGTAGACTACTTTCCCGTGAGGAAGGGCTGCAAAACACTGTTCTCGGAGCGTTTCATTGGCTTGCCAAATGCCCGAGTAGAGCTCGTAATCATGTGTATATGGTGGAAGCTCTTCAGTATCTTCCCCTAATAATTCTCGCCAGCGCTTTTGCCACTGTTCTTCTTTTGCGTTTTTTACACGCGCGTATTGCTTAACCCAGCGGTTACGAAGTTTTACCCCAAAAATGGCAAGTCCCCATGGAGTGAGCAAATAAAAATAATAGTGAGAAGAGTTATCCCAAAAGTAACCGTAAACGTAAACACCAAAAGCAAGCACCCAAGTTCCAATAGTACAAGCAATAACCCCGGACATTATTGATGATTGGCGCTTTGTTTCTCTTAATGTATTACCTTCAGCACATAACCAAAAAATGCCGCCAAAAACAAAGGCAAATGTTGTCATGAAGTAGGCAATCCCCGTTCCCAAAAATCCCCAAAGTGACATGTATTATCCCTAGCCAAATATCTGCTTTATTCACTCATCAATGACTCGAGGAGTAAATGTGTTTGATTTGGCGGAGAATTTACCATTAATGCCAACCTTTTGATATGCACTCGATGACTTATTGGGAATGAGTCACAAATAAAAATAGATGGTATCAAGCATCAAAATTTAATTTAGAACCTTTGATTGTCGTGAACTCTATCTGGAAGAGTTAAGGGGGGCGTTTAAGGGCAATTTTCCTCATAAAGTCGTTATTTAGAAAAAGGTAAATTAATGTTTTTATTGATAATTGTGAGTTTTTGGGGAGTGGGATTGCTCCCATTTAATTAGAGTAAAAGACCTATTTTTGGGAGCGGTTTCATAAATTTTATGACACTGATTTCACTGTTTGAGCTGTAAAGAATATAAACCCCCACTCAATGTATGTTAATAATCAATGAGTGTTGTTATGTCTCATATCCGTTTTTTCCCGCGCCATCGTTTGGCGCTTGCTTGTATGCTAGCGAGTTTGTCTGGCTTCTCTTTTGCACAAAATCAGTGTGCTGTTGCTGATTTACAACAATCGCGAGATCTGGCTACTGCCGTTTCTGGTGCTGAGTATGATTGCTACCACGCATGGTTTTCAGCACCTTCAGAAACGCTGAATGATATCTATAGTGAAGCGAGCCTAAGCCGTATCCAAGTCGCGCTGGATCAAGAAATCGCTCGCTATCGTGGTGAAGCAGATCAAGCTCGTATTCTAGAGAACCTAGGCGAATTTATTCGAGCGGCCTACTACGTTCGCTACAACGCTGGTACTGGTACACCTGAGTTTTCGCAAGCGTTGAGTCAGCGTTTTGCTCAGTCGACGAACCTATTCCTAAACAACCCTCATGCTTTGGATCAAGGTCGTGAACAAGTTGGTGCAATGAAGAGCCTGACTTTGATGGTTGATAACGTTAAGCAGTTGCCGCTGACCATGGATAGCATGATGGCCGCGTTGATGCACTTTAATCGTGAAACCGCGCAGGACACGCAATGGGTTGATGGTTTAAACAACTTGTTCCGCTCTATGGCAGGCCATGCGGCGAACGATGCGTTCTACCGATACATGGCAAACAATACACACCATATTGATACGTTGGTGAAATTCGCATCTGATAATGCTTGGGCATTAGATACGGATGCAAGCTTTATCGTTTTCAATGCATTACGTGAAACTGGTCGTTTGCTCGCGAGCCCAGATCAGGAGACCAAACGCAAAGCATTGGCAGTAATGCAACAGGTGATGCAGCGTTATCCACTGGGTAGTGAGCATGACAAACTATGGCTTGCTGCCGTTGAAATGATGAGCTACTACGCACCAGAAGGCCTAAATGGTCTGAATATTGAGCAAGCCAAGCAAGATTTAGCTGCACGTGTAATGCCAAATCGCTTTGAATGTCAGGGACCTGCCATTATTCGCTCTGAGGATCTGACCGATGCTCAAGCAGCGAAAGCGTGTGAAGTGCTAGCGGCAAAAGAAGCCGACTTCCATCGAGTTGCGAATACGGGTAATCAACCTGTCGCTGATGATTTGAATGATCGTGTTGAAGTGGCGGTATTCGCGAGTAACACTAGTTACGTTGATTACTCTTCATTCCTATTTGGTAATACAACGGACAACGGTGGTCAGTACCTAGAAGGTGACCCTTCAAAAGCGGACAATACTGCGCGTTTCGTCGCTTATCGCTACGCGAATGGTGAAGATCTCTCTATCTTGAACCTAGAACATGAATACACGCACTATTTAGATGCACGATTTAACCAATACGGTTCGTTCAGCGATAACTTGGCTCATGGTCATATTGTTTGGTGGCTAGAAGGTTTTGCTGAATACATGCATTACAAGCAAGGTTACCAAGCTGCGATTGAGCTGATTGCAGATGGTAAACTGAGCCTTTCCACTGTGTTTGATACCACGTACTCTCACGATACCAATCGTATCTATCGTTGGGGTTATCTAGCTGTTCGATTCATGTTAGAAAATCATCCACAAGACGTCGAAAGCTTGTTGGCATTGTCGCGCTCTGGCCAGTTCGAACAATGGGCACAGCAGGTGACGTCTTTAGGTCAACAATACGATGCTGAGTTTGAACGTTGGTTGGACACATTAAAAGTGGAACCTGAGCAACCTGATACAGACCCAGAAGAGCCAACAGAACCAACAAGCCCTGAAGCACAAGTGACTGAATTGACGGCGAACCAAAGCCTTCAGCTCAGTGGCAAAGCATACAGCGAAAAACTGTTCTACGTTGATGTTCCAGCCAACACCGTTAACTTCAATGTATCTATTGAGGGTGCGGGTGATGCGGATCTTTACATGAGCTACAACAAAGTCGCGCATTACTATGATTTCGAAATGAGTCAATATGCTGATGGCAGCAATGAAGAGATTGTGTTTGAACCAGAGCAAGATGGTTACGTTAAAGCGGGTCGTTACTACATCAGCTTAACTGGACGTGATAGCTATGACTCAGTGAATCTTGTGGCTGCGTTAGAAGTGGAAGCGCAAACACCGCCAACCCAAGTGCAAGATGATTTAGCACCTGTGGTATTAGAGTCTGGTGAAGCCAAAATGCTTACCGTTCACAAGCAGCGTTATGCAGCAGTTTATGTGCCTGAAGGTGTTGAAGAGGTTCGTGTATGGCTAACGGCTCACTCTCAAACTGGTAATGTCGATCTATACGCGAGTAGGGAGCATTGGCCTACAGTAGAGCAGCACGAGTATGCGTCCAACTATGCAGGCAGCAATGAATACCTTGCGATTCCTGTTACTGAAGCAGGGTACGTGCACTTCGCTCTTCAGGCTCCAGAGCAAGGCGATGACGTTGAAATGCTAGTGCACTTCAACTAAACAGGTTCGATTAACTAAAGTCGAGATAAAACGTCGCTGATACAGCGACGTTTTTGTTTATATCGGACACGATTATAAACAAACAGCGGCGAATGCTAGTTAATCGGCTGATCTATCGAGTTATCAGTTGCCCTTTTTCTAAACGGCTTTAGGTTTGTATTGCAATTTACCGCGCACATAAACTTTTTTAGCGACGCGTTCTGTGACCTAGCTTCTGATTTGTGCTTCCCAAATGGATACAATATTTATGCACCCCGTGCAATAAAGTGAAAAGGGAAAGACATGAAAACGCTTATTTATGAAACGTTGATTAGCCTTGCTAACCAAGAACCAGAACAACATGCAAGAATCCGACAAAATCTCTATGAACAGTTGGATCTGCCGTTCGATAAGCAGCTGGCTTTGTATTCTTGTGCCCTTGGTCCTGCAAGTTCAGGCAAGTTGGAGAGCAGTCAAGGCATTAACAACGCGGTAGATTGCGCGGTTAAACTGCTTGAAACTCCTGAGCGCTAATTCACTCGTTGTTTTAATCACGGCCCGAACCCCAAGGGCCGTTTTTAATTGCGGTTAAATTGATTTCAACGTCGTTATTACTCTGCTCTTTCCGCTAGCACTTCTTTGAATGCAAACATGCCGTTTAATGCCGCGGGAAAACCTGCGTAGACGGACATCTGCAAAATGATCTCTTTAATCTCATCCTCGCTACAGCCTACATTCAGCGCTGCATTTAAGTGCACTTTTAGTTGCGGCGCGCAATCCCCCATTGCCGTTAGCGCGGCGACGGTTGCGATTTCTCTCGATTTTAGGTCTAAGCCCGGGCGAGCATAAATATCGCCAAACGGATACTCAATGGTGTACTGAGCTAAATCTGGACAAATATCTTGTAAGGTTTCGATGACATTATGACCAGCGTCGCCATCAATTTGAGAGAGTAGTTCTAATCCTTTGTTAAAGCGTGATTGTTCCATCGGTATGTTCCTAGTGAATAAACGTAAACACACCTTAATCGTTAGAGTTAACTCTAAGTCAACGAACTTTTCCGCTTTTATACAAGGCAATTTTTTCTTCTAGAGCCGATAAGTGCTTTTTCTGTTGCTCAATGTGGCGTTTGAGGTTTTCTTGGTGTTGTTCTAACAGGGCTTGACGTTGTGGTACAGATTGAGAGCCGACTTCCCTTAATTTGGCATACTCTAGAATCTCTTCAAGTGGCATTGCAGTTTCTTTTAAACGCTTAACAAAGCTTATCCAGTTTAGATCTTTCGAACTATACATTCGATGTCCACTCGCGTTTCTATGGACATGTTTAAGTAAACCGATTTTTTCATAGTATCGAAGTGTATGAGCAGATAGCCCGACGAGGTCAGAAAATTCTTTGATATTCATTATTATCCTCCAAGGTAGAGCATACCCCATAGAGATAAGCTAAGTTTCGCATTTTGAAGTCATTTCGGGACAGATACAAACAGAAATCTTTAGTCTTTTAACGCTAGGTATGGTGATTTACTGGATTTTTGAAACGCGCCAAACGTGATCCATCTGCCAGTTTCGTTTTATTAACAATTGATTACTCAACGGGTTGGCTTGGCTATTTTTATCCTTTGGGCCTATTTTAGGGCGTACATAGGTCTTATGTTCTATCTTTTTAAATTTAAGTTTTTGTTAATCAAAACAATGCCTTAGTTTTGTTTTGGTCTGTTCGGGTTGTATGTCGTGTGCCCGTTATTCACTCAGAACGATTTATCGCTGTGCAATGGATGAGTCGCTACGCCTTCGATTTCAGCCTTGAGTTAGTGCTAAAAGGGTGAGTGCCTCTGATGAATAGCTTTTATAATTTCGATTATTGAATTCACTCACAAAAAAATGCAAACAAGTAATCGTGAGTGGAAACGAGCAGGAGAACAACATGAGTGGCTCACAGGAAACACAATCATTCGGTGCAAACGTTATCTTACATGCGTTTGATTGGAAGTATGCTGACATTGCCCAACGAGCAAAAGAAATCCGCGAGCTTGGTTATGGCTCTGTGTTGGTTTCGCCACCAATGAAAAGCGCACACGATGAGCGCTGGTGGCAGCGTTATCAACCACAAGATTATCGTGTTATCGATAATGCTTTGGGTGATACCAAAGATTTTATTCATATGGTTCGTGAACTGGAGCAAGTTGGTGTGTGGGTTTATGCCGACGTAGTGTTTAACCATATGGCAAATGAGGCCCACCTTCGCAGAGACCTTCAGTACCCAAGACAAGAGGTCTTGGAGGAATACCAGAACAACAAACAGAAATATCAGTCGCTAGCGTTGTTTGGCGATCTATCTCAACCACTTTTTGATGAAGAGGACTTTGT
This sequence comes from Vibrio sp. 1731, assembly GCF_033339955.1. Lineage (NCBI taxonomy): Bacteria > Pseudomonadati > Pseudomonadota > Gammaproteobacteria > Vibrionales > Vibrionaceae > Vibrio > Vibrio sp. 1731. The sequence continues at coordinate 170,944 of NZ_JAWOVO010000009.1, forward strand.
TGAAGCATTCGGCATCAAAGACTGGAAAGATAAGTGGCAGGTTCAAAACGGACGTATCACAGGTGGACCAACCGATCCTGGCTTGCCAACTCTTCGTGTTTGTGACCATGTCGTTGAGCAGCAGCGAGCGTACCTAAAGGCGCTGAAAGCTATTGGTGTGAAAGGTTTTCGTATTGACGCTGCGAAACACATGACGTTAGAGCATCTTAAGCGTGTTTGGACAGACGACATCACGCGGGATGTGCATATATTTGGTGAAATTATTACCGATGGCGGTGCGACTGAAGAAGAGTATCAGCTGTTTCTTGAGCCGTATCTACAGGAAACTCGCCTAGGTGCGTACGATTTCCCTTTGTTCTCAACCATGTTTAAGGCGTTTGCTAAAAAGGGCAGCTTCAAGTCTCTGATTGATCCCTATTGTTTTGGTCAGGCTTTGTCCCCCGGTCGTGCGATTACATTTGCTATCACACATGATATTCCTAACAATGATGTCTTTCTTGATCTCATCATGGACGAGGAAAACGAATGGTTAGCTTATGCCTATATTCTAGGCCGAGATGGCGGTGTGCCGTTGATTTATACCGACTTAAACACCAGCGGTATTAAAGGTAAAAATGGTCAGCCAAGGTGGCAAGGTGCATGGAGCGACCCGAGAATGACAAAAATGATCCAGTTCCATAATATGACGCATGGCGAGCCGATGAGTGTTCTTGAAGGTAACGATGACATGCTCGTACTTAAGCGAGGTGACAAAGGTATTGTGGTGCTTAATAAATCACAGCGTCAACAGTCTTTGACATTAAAAACGGATGGCAATTGGGTTGATTTGATGACAGAACAAATCATTCCAACTGACGGTAAGTTAATCGTACCATCTAAGTCGTCGATGTTACTTGTCGCGAACTAGAAGATGTACACACCGAGCTTAGCAACTTCGGTGTGTATGTTTTTCATCGTCATTCACGTTCTGCTGAAGTTCAATAGAAACTCAAACTCTCTCGTTTTTGCTAGAAATTTATGAGCACTCGTTAACGCAACATTCTGCTTTTAAAAAACCAATTACGTCATCTAAGCACTGATACTCTGCAACACAAAAAAGGGTTCTACCCTCGCGGCGCTGGGTGAGAAGACCAGCTGAAGCAAGGCTCGAGATATGATGAGAGAGAGTGGATGCTGGAATGCCAAGCTTTTCTTGTACGCCGCCTACCGCGATACCTTTGTATCCCGCTTTGACGACTTCTTTGTAAATACTTAAACGAGTCGGATGCCCTAACTCTTTTAGTGCTTTAGCAACGGCTTCAAGCTCCATACTGACCTCTAAAGAATGACCACAGTAATTTTGTTTCGATAATAGGGAAAGTCTCGGTAAATGCCAACTATTACGATCTCAGAACAGTTTAAATCAGATGAGATTCATACTGGCTCATGCCTTCATGACAACAATTGTCTGTTCTAATGAGACAGATCAATCTTCATTATTATTTCACGCCACGTTCAAAATCCCTCGTCTACACTCAATGTTGAGTTGTCAGTTGGCAGACCAAGGAGGCGGCCATGATTGCGGTTCATAGAGATTATTGTTTGTCTAACAGTTCGGAGTTACATGCCCACGTTAAAGTCAACCCTGTTGGTAAATTAGAAGTTGAGATTGTTGAACTTCAAGAGCGCCACACCACAGAGTTTGATGATTTGTCTTTTGAGAGTCGTGGGTGTGAAACTCGAATCTGTGGTAAAGAAGACACAACTCCGTGGCAGTTCAATCTTGCAGTTACTGATGCGTTAGAGCTTTCTCATTTAGTGGAAGAAGCAAACGAAGAGTATGAGATTTTAATGAATGATCTTATGTAATATCGAGAAGATCATTTTATTCTGCACGGCGTGTGGCTCTGTACTGAAAAAATAAAAACCTCCCAAGCGGGAGGTTTTTAATATGGAGTGCGTTATCGTTGGATAGGCTCTTCTCTTGGTGGTGTTAGCTCTTGGACGTTATCTTCATTAAAGTCATCGGCGTAACCTTTAGGTGGCGGTGTCCAACCACGTTCTGACCGCGATAGTTTGTCATGACGATCTTTTTGCATCTCTTCCGCCATTTTCTCCTCTAACTGAATAAACAGTTGTCGGAAATTGTTGTCATAGCGTTCACCTTCAGAATCATCTTCCCAAGCTTTGTAAAGTATTTCTGACTTACGTGCTTCAACACGCTTATATGTCGCCTTCTGTTGTTCAACAAAGAAGGGGTGAATGCCAAGGGCTTTCATTGTGTGACCGCCCATCTCCAATGCAGAATGGTAGGTCTCTGATTCAATAATATCAGCCCCCGCTTGACGCAAAAGATAGCCATGTCCACGGTCAAAGGCACGTGCAATCACTGTTACTTTTGGGTACGTGTGCTTAACGTACTTCACCAGTTCTACACTCGATTCTTGGTTATCAATCGCCACAACCAACGCAGCGGCGTGCTCAATGCCGGCTGTATGTAGCATATCTGGTCGAGTCGCGTCGCCAAAATAGGCGCGAGTGCCAATCTGGCGCATGTTATCGACTTGGTCAGATTGATGGTCAAGTACCACGGTAGTCACGCCGTTTGATACCAATAGGCGATTCACTATTTGTCCAAAGCGGCCGATGCCGGCGATGATCACCGTGCCTGTTTCCTCAATCGTATCGCTTTCGCGTTCATTTGACTGGCTTTCAAAGCGCGGCAGAATCACTCTATCAAACAGAATAAACAAACCTGGTGTCAGGAACATCGAAATCGCAACCACTAACGCAAGAGTTTGTGAAAGTTCAAATGGGATGACGTGGTTTTGCACTGAAAAGCTTAGAAGTACAAAGCCGAATTCACCTGCTTGAGCCAAGCTTAGGGTAAACAGCCAGCGGTTGCTGCCTTTCACCCTAAATATCAGTGCAAGAATAAACAGCACCAAGGCTTTCAAAACCATCACGCCAATGGTCAATGCCATGACCAACCAGAAATCACCAAAAAGGACCGAGAAGTTGATCCCTGCGCCAACGGTAATAAAGAACAGACCTAACAATAGGCCTTTAAATGGTTCGATATTGGATTCTAACTCGTGGCGGAATTCACTGTTCGCCAATACAACGCCAGCCAAGAAGGTTCCTAAGGCAGGAGATAAGCCCACTAAACTCATCAGTGCAGCGATACCAATGACAAGCATGAGTGCAGTTGCGGTAAAGATTTCTCGCAAACCAGAGCTAGCCACATAATTGAGCAGCGGTCGACTTAAAAAGTGTCCACCAACGACGACGATTGCTATCGATGCTGTGATTACGATGCCGTATGCCCAGCCTGGCAACCCCGCAACGAGGCTTAATTCTTCATGGTGCGCTGCGGCTGTTTGTGCTGCGGACTGTGCCTGTTCAATTAATTCAGGTAAGGCCAATAGGGGAATGAACGCCAACATTGGTATCACTGCAATATCTTGAAAAAGCAACACGGAGAAAGCGTTTTGTCCACCTTCCGTCTTCGTTAATCCTTTTTCGCTAAAAGTTTGCAAAACAATCGCAGTAGAAGAGAGGGCGAAGATCAAACCTATGGCTAAGGCTATGGTCCAAGGCTGGTCAAAGTATAAGGCAATACCCATAATCGCCGCGACGGTACCGCCGACTTGCAGACCTCCTAAGCCCATTAAGCGATTGCGCATCGCCCACAACATTTTGGGTTCGAGCTCTAAGCCAACGAGAAACAGCATCATCACCACGCCAAACTCGGCAAAGTGCTGGATTGTTGTTGTTTCTTCACCGACTAAACCGATAATTGGGCCAATAACCACACCTGCGATGAGATAGCCTAAAACGGACCCAAGTCCCAAACGCTTAGCAAGTGGGACTGCAATTACAGCAGCAATCAAATATACGAAGGCTTGTAAGAATATCCCTGTCATGAAGCCTCCTTAATGAGCTCTGGCAATGCGCTGTTAAGCTTGATTAATGACGCCGCAGCTTCAACATCCAACCTATCTTCGACTAAAGCTGTTAGCAGGCTCTTGTACCGCTCAACATGACGAGGGATTCGCCCTTCTTCATCTGCTGTACGTGCGCCAAACATCGCGAGAGGGGCAATGTAGTTCATGCCGGTCAGTGCGGACATTTGTTCAATAGGCGCAAGCAGTTGACGAATCGTAAAGTGGTTGTAGCCCTCTGCCTTATAAGCTTCTTCTTTGCCCCCTGCAGACAGCACACAAAGCATGGTCTTGCCTTGCAGTGCTGTGCCATCTGTACCGTAAGCAAAGCCATATTCCAAAACCAGATCTTGCCACTCTTTTAAAATCGCAGGCGTTGAATACCAATATAGTGGGAATTGGAAAATCACCACGTCATGCTCACGTAAGCGTTGCTGCTCACGGTCGATATTAATATCGAAACGAGGGTATTCGCCATAGAGATCAACACATGTCACGCCTTCAATTTTTTGAGCTTCTTTGAAAAGTGGAGTATTCACTTCTGAACGATGCTGGGAAGGATGAGCAAAGAGAATGAGTACTTTTTTATTTGCCATAGGGATCCTTGCTATCTAAATAACCATGCCCAGTAGGAGCGCGGGTTGGTTAGAAAATGTAACTCATAAATGATCACCAAGCTAGTTTGGAAAACTGTTTAAGCTGTTTCAATATCAATAAAAAACCACCAAATAGATTGGTGGTTTTGGGAAGCGTTACGTTTTACTAATCATGAATAGGGACGACTAGAATATCCACCGGTGACTTGTTAATTAAGTGTCTGGAGTAAGAAATAATCTTGCTCCAGAAATCTTGGTGGTGACCACATATCAGAAGATCCACTTCTTGCTCTTTAATGGTGACCTCTAATTTATCAGCCAAGTCGCCAGTACCTACGAAGAAATGTTTAAGTGGGTAATCCATGTAATCACTAAATGTTTTTAAACATTCCATTGAATGCTCATTCAACGGCCTTTGATCCGGGTTTTCTTTAATGTCTACAAGCTCACGATAGATTTCTCCGTGCGTACCATCAATATGAATAAAGGAGATATCGGAGTCGAGATAGTTTGCCATTGATACCGCTCTGTCGATAAGCACGGTGCTTTCATCTGACAGTTCGAGTGCAACAAGGATATGTTTGTATTTCATAACCACGCCCTTATGTGGATTATCTTTACCCTAAGCATAGTATGGCTTGGATAAAAATTGTGTTGCTAAGATCTCGAAATTGTTCAAAGACTTGTTAAAAAGTTAATGTGATATAACAACTTACTGTGAAACTTTCTTTTTGTTCGCATTTGGTTAGAAAGCTTGCTTTTTGAACAAAAAAGCGGCTACACTTTGGGCATCATTTCTCTAGGAGATTACGCCAACATGAAGAACTAAACCTGTCATCCATATTTTTACTTATTTTTTGGATCTGCAGGGGTAGTAGGCGTAGCTCACTTTCCGATATTTCTTTGCAACAAGACGACTTTTTGATTTGACGTATATCGTCGAGCTTTACATAGAGCTTAATGCGTTTGTGCACGCGTTTTGTTGCAATTTCAAATCATAGCTACGGCTGTTGTCCCTGTCATACAGGAGGCAAATTATGCCAGTTTTACAAGCTTTTAATGTTAGCCATCAGTTTGATAATGGCGATACGCTATTCCAGTCTATTTCTTGTTCCATGACTAAACGACGTGTTGGTTTGGTTGGGCGCAATGGCATCGGCAAGTCGCTTTTGGCTTCCATTTTAGCGGGAGAAACTCAGCCTGCCAGCGGTGTTGTGACTGCTCCCTCTTCTTTCATGATGTATCGCCAGCAGCCGTCTGATCTGCTTTCAGGTCAGCAATCGATCGCCCAGTTTCTGGGCAAAGATGCGGTCTTGCATGCTTTAAAGCAGATTGAACAAGGTGATGTTTCTGAACATTGGTTCGAACTGGTTGGCGAGCAGTGGGATATTGAATTAAAACTCAAACAGCAGCTCGCTGCGATGGGATTACCGCAAGACCCTGATTTCTCTTGTGCTCGGCTCAGTGGTGGTCAGTCGGCACGTTTGCAGCTATGGCAGTTGTTTGAAAACGAAACGGAGCTTTTGATTCTCGATGAACCATCCAATCACCTCGATACCGAGGCGAAACAATGGCTGATAGAGTCTATGACGCATTTCAGCGGCGCGATTTTACTCATCAGTCACGATCGTGAGCTGCTGCGAGAGATGGAGGAAATTTGGGAGCTATCGGGCCTAGGTTTCCAGGCTTTTGGTGGAAATTACGATGTGTACGCCGAGAAAAAACGCACTGAACTGCAAGCGGTCGAGAGGCAGTTAGCGCAAGTCGATAAACAGAAAAAACGGTTAGCCGAGCAAGCCCAGAAAAATCGCGAAAAAGCAGACCAACGCGCCGCGCAAGGGAACAAACTGCGCAAAGACGGCAGTCAGCCCAAAATTTTGCTTGATGGAAAAAAGGATAGCGCGACCGCCAGTGCCTCAAATCGCAATAAGAATGAGCAACTCAGACAAGCGCATTTACAAGCCAAAGAACAGGCGTTGCAATCGCGACATGAGCAGCTCAAGGCGCAAAAGTTTTATCTTACAGATAATCCGAACCGTTCGCGAAAAGTATTGTCGATACAAGAAGGTATATTACCTTTTGGGAATTCTACACCTATCACGTTGCAGATTTTTGCGAACGACAAAGTCCATCTCAAAGGGAAAAATGGCTGCGGAAAATCAACCTTGTTAAAGGCATTGCTTGGCGAGTTATCGTTGCAGAGTGGTGAGTTGCAAGTGAATACGCCTTTGTATTATCTCGACCAACATTTTGGCGCAGTGAATCCAAATCTTTCGTTACTTGAAAACGTAATGGAGAGCTGCCAAGAGATGACGGAAAGTGAAGCGAGGACCTTATTGGCCGGGATCGGTTTTCGTCGAGATGCTGTGTTTCGGTTGGGGCGCCTACTGAGCGGTGGCGAGAAGATGAAGCTCGCGATGCTGATAGTCAGCCACCAAAATTCTCAGCCTTTGCTGCTGCTTGATGAACCAGATAACCATCTCGACCTCGAGTCAAAAATAATGCTTAGTCAGGCGTTAAACACATACAAAGGTGGATTTGTTCTGATTAGTCACGACCAAGATTTCGCTTCTGAGTCTGGGGTTTTGCGTCAAATTGAACTGACTTAGACGAAAGAGAGTAAACGCCATCGTAGCTCTTAAGTATTGCTCCTAAGCTCTACACCGCCACTTACCGATATGTAGAATTCGCAGGAAATGAGGGAGTTAGGATGGCTTTCACAACTCGTTTAATGAAATTAGATTCATTTTGTCGATATATAGTAGAGTTCTGATGTATTGCACAAAAAGACAACAGAAAAATAAAAAGGAATTTCATGAAAAAGAACACCCTAGCACTCACAACGGCTCTCGTACTCGGAAGTGTGTTGTCTGTGGCGTATGCCAATGAAGCGGCGCAATCGTCGGTTGAACAGGTAACCCCGAAAACCATCACGTATCCAACCACACAAAAAGTGGATGTTGTCGATGACTACTTTGGTACAAAAGTGAGTGATCCTTATCGCTGGTTGGAAGACGATCTCAGCCCAGAAACCGCAGAATGGGTGAAGGCACAAAATGCAGTGACGTTTGATTATCTGTCGAAAATCCCTTACCGCGAGCAGATTGAAGAGCGCATCACTAAGCTCATGGACTACGAAAAGCAAAGCCAACCGTTCAAAGAGGGTAAGTTCACTTATTTCTACAAAAATGACGGGTTACAAAACCAAGATGTGCTTTATCGGCAGTTAGGTGATGGCGAAGCAGAAATTTTCCTCGATCCAAATACTTTTAGTGAAGATGGCACCACATCGTTAGCGGGAGTGAGCTTTTCACGTGATGGTTCTTTGGTTGCATACAGCATTTCGGAAGGCGGTAGCGATTGGCGCAAAGTCATTGTGTTAGACACAGAAACCAAAAAGCCCGTCGGCGAAACGCTGGTGGATATTAAGTTCAGTGGCATCAGTTGGTTCGGCAATCAAGGCTTCTATTACTCAAGTTATGACAAGCCAAAAGGGAGTGAACTTTCTGCGAAGACAGACCAACACAAGCTCTACTTTCATAAACTAGGGACGAAACAAAGTGAAGACCAATTAATTTTCGGTGGTGTAAAGGACGAAAAGTATCGCTACGTTGGGGGTTACACGTCGGAAGATGAACGCTACTTGTTTATCTCAGCTAGCGTATCGACGTCGGGCAACAAACTGTTCTTCAAAGACCTGAGTAAGCCAAATAGCTCGCTCAAAACCATTTTAGATAACACCAGTTCTGATACTTGGGTGATAGACAACCAAGGCACGAAACTGTACTTGGTTACGAACCTTAATGCGCCGAACAAACGCGTCGTGATGGTGGATGCAAGTCAGCCGCAGCCCAAAAACTGGAAAGATGTGATTCCTGAAACAAAGAACGTGTTACGTGTTTCTACCGCGGGTGGCAATTTGTTTGCGAGCTATATTGTTGATGCGATCTCGATGGTGAAGCAATACGACATGAACGGCAAACTCATCCGAGAAATCAAATTGCCTGATATTGGCAGCGCATACGGTTTCTCGGGGAAAAAAGAAGAAACCGAAGTCTACTATTCTTTCACCAACTACAAGATGCCAAGCACTACCTATCGTCTGAACATCAAAGACGGTGATAGCGAGGTGTACTACAAATCTAAAGCGCCATTTGACCCTGTTTTGTATGAATCTCGCCAGGTGTTTTACACCTCAAAAGACGGAACAAAAGTGCCGATGATCATCACCTATAAAAAAGGGACACCGATGGACGGCAGTGCACCAACCATCCTATATGGTTATGGCGGTTTCAACGTTAGCCTCACGCCATCTTTTAGCCCGACACGTGCGGCTTGGTTAGAGCTTGGTGGTGTTTACGCGGTAGCGAACATTCGTGGTGGTGGGGAATATGGCAAAGAATGGCACAACGCTGGCATTCAAATGCAAAAGCAAAATGTGTTTGATGACTTTATTGCTGCGGCTGAATTCCTAATTGATGAAAAGGTAACGTCATCAAACAAGTTAGCCATTAACGGTGGATCGAATGGTGGCTTGTTAGTGGGGGCCGTTATGACGCAACGTCCAGAGCTGTTTAAAGTGGCGCTGCCAGCAGTCGGCGTACTGGATATGCTGCGTTACCATACTTTTACCGCAGGTGCTGGTTGGGTGTATGACTACGGCACGGCAGAGCAAAGTAAAGAGATGTTCCAATATCTGAAAAGTTATTCGCCGGTGCACAATGTAAAAGCAGGGGTGGAATACCCAGCAACATTGATTACAACCGGTGATCATGATGACCGTGTTGTTCCTGCTCACTCATACAAATTTGCTGCTGAGTTGCAATCGAAGCAAGCGGGTTCAAATCCGACCTTAATTCGCATCGAAACCAATGCAGGACATGGTGCAGGCACACCAACGCGTAAAATAATTGAGACAAATGCAGATATTTATAGTTTTGCACTGTTCAATATGGGAATAGAGAAACTGCAATAGTGCGAATTGTTTGCGTTTTAGTTATCGAAACGCATCGGCGATTTATCGCTCGATAATAAAAGGGAATCACAGAGAGTGATTCCCTTTTTATTTATTATAGGCCTACTATTCTAATCTGATACTAGGCTAATCAAACTAAGGTTTTTAAATTATTATAATGTTCTAATTAATCTGAAGAGTGTTGTACGATCGAAATGAAACATTGATCGCGATCACCTAAATACATTGCACTCTCTATTTATATGGTAAAATTAATTAATCATTTGTTATAATGATAATTGAATTTTCATAAGTTTTAATATTTCCTTCTTCATTGGTATTACCAAATTTCAAGTTATATAAGATATAAGTAGCGGTGATTGAACTTTTACGATGCTTTATTTTATTTTAATTAAAACGTCGAATGTTTCGTCATTATTGAATTTGCTTTGATAATTTATGTTATCCAAAGCGAGTTGTGTTGCTTGCTATTTATGATGACCTCATGACGTGAATAATTTTATAATCATTAAAATGGATACAGTTTTATGAATTTAGTGAAACCGTCTGTTGCCATTATGGTTGCAGCCCTACAACTCGCGTCTTCTGCCTATGCGCAGACAAACAATAACGAAGAACTACAAGATATGTCTGACCCACTTGCGGTATACACCCAAGCTGGCTTTGGTATTACTGATAAAGGCGCGAACATCAAAATCGGTCAAACTTACCAATCTAGCCAGCCTGGTACCATGGCGATGAACATCATCGAAATGAAAGGCATTGGTGGTGAGCTATTTGGCATTCGCGACAATGACGATCCAATGTATGCCAATGTTGATGACAGCATTGACTCTTTCCGACTACGTAATTTCCAAGTAGAAGTCGCAAAAGGTCTAGGCCGTCAATTGGATGTAAACTACGATGTTGATAACGATAAATTAGATGCATCTTACAGCTTTATTCAAGGCCTACCTAAGTTTGGTATGTTGCAGTTATTTCCTTTAGCTGGTGCGGGTGTCACTATTGCTAATGATTTTAGTGATGATGACAAAGGTTATGAAATTCCAGGTACTTTCACCGTTGTCGGTATGTACTCAAAAATTGAATTAACCGATAAAATCTGGATTAACTACAACCCAATGTATATGCATACATTGTCAGGGTCTAGTCAATATAAAGACACTTATTACGCGGGTGAAGATAATATCTTAACTCATGAGTTTGCGTTGTCTTATCAAATTAATCCTCGCGCTAATATTCGTTACTTTGCAAACTGGAATGAGCACGTTAATTTCGGTGATGGTGATCACCGTATCGAATTTAACTACCAATTCTAACTCCCTCGTTTATTTCCAGAATAGAAAGTGCGTTTATCCATATATTTAAATATTTAGGCTAGGGCACTTTCTACATAAAGTAGGTTTATCATGAAAGCCAAATATAAATTTGCGTTGGTATCTATTGCTATATCTTCTGCATTACTATCAGGATGCAAAACTGGCGATATCGCAACGAAAACAGCCCAAGCACCCTCTGTTGAAACCGTTACCCTAACCGAAACAAAAATCACTCCTTATCATAATTTTATCGGTCGAACTGAAGCGGTAAATGACGTTGATATTATGCCGCGAGTCGGTGGTGAATTAACCGCGATTCATTTTAAAGATGGCGATATGGTCGAAAAAGGCCAATTGTTGTTTGAAATCGACGACCGTCCTTACAAAGCGGCACTGGCGTATGCAAAAGCGTCGTTGCAAAAAGCAAAAGCGCAACTCGTTCAAACTACGCGTGATGCAGAACGTGTGAAGAAACTCATCAAAGATAAAAGCATCAGTGAGCAGCAATACGATGACGCCATTGCCGCGCAAGCCGCAGCGATTGCTTCGGTAGAAGAGGCGAAGGCGACGCTGGTTTCAGCAAGGCTCGATCTTGAATTTAGCTCTGTGCGTGCTCCTTTCTCTGGTCGCGTGGGTTTCAGCAACTTCCGAGTGGGTGACCGTATTTCGAAAATTCAACTCGTTCCTCTTGTTTCGATCACTCAAGTAGACCCAATTCGCTTTGGCTTTGATGTGGATGAGAAGCTCTACCGCCGCGTAAGAAGTGCGATTGATGTAGCTCATCGTAACGATGACAAACTGGATGTTGATTTAACACTGACGCTTTCAGACGGTTCATTGTATCCGCTTGATGGCAAGATCTACGCCGTTGGCAATAAGATCGATTTAGAAACAGGCTCAATTCGAGCAGAAGCACAATTCGATAATCCAACTTACGCGCTTATGCCGGGTGAATATGGCAACTTGACCATCAAGCTGCGCAACAAAACCATTGATGGTTTGCTTATCCCATCGGCGGCTGTTCAACAAGACCAAGTGGGTGACTACGTCATGGTGGTTGGTGATGATCACGTGGTGTCTCGTCGTAACGTTGAACTCGGTCAGACCTACGGTGTGAAACGTGCTGTGCTGACTGGCTTGGCGGCTAACGAAAAAGTCATCGTCAATGGTCTACAAAAAGTGCGTCCGGGTGCAACGGTGAAAGACGTTGAACTACAGAGTGAACAAGGCTGAGTGAGTACTGATGTTAAGTAAATTTTTCATTCACCGGCCGAAGTTTGCTTTGGTGATCTCACTGGCGATGACATTGATGGGTATGATCGCCCTGAAAGTCTTGCCAATTTCTGAGTATCCTCAAATCTCTCCAACGGTAATTACGGTGAGCACCATGTATCCGGGTGCAAACGCGGACGTGGTTAAAAAGACCGTAGCACAACCGATAGAAGCCAAAGTCAACGGCGTTGAAGACATGATTTACATGTCTTCTGTGATTGGTAACGATGGCTCATACACATTGCGTATTTACTTCCGAGTGGGCGCAGATGGCGATATGGCGCAGGTTCGTGTGAACAACTTGGTGGCACAGGCGACGTCGTCTCTACCACAAGAAGTAAACCAAATCGGTGTGACGGTTAAGAAGAAATCTTCCGACATGCTGGGCGTTATCACACTGCGTTCTCCGAAACAGTCTCACGACAGTATCTACCTTTCTAACTACGCGGATCTCAATATTGTCGAGCGTCTAAAACGTATCGAAGGTATGAGTGACATTACGCTGCTGGGTAAGAAAGACTACTCAATGCGTATTTGGTTGAACCCAAATAAACTGGCTACCTTGAAGCTTTCTGCTAGCGATGTTATTGGCGCAATTAAAACGCAAAACATCCAAGTGGCGGCTGGTAAGATCGGTGGTATGCCAGCTCCGGGTGATCAGCAATATCAATATGTTTTGCAAACCAAAGGCCGCCTTACTTCTGCGGAAGAGTTCGAGAACATCATCATCCGTGCGAGCAAGAAAGGTTCTCTGATTCGCTTGAAAGATGTGGCTCGTGTCGAAGTTGGCGCACAAGGTTACGAAGCTGATGGTCGTATGAATAATGAACCAGCCGCCGTTCTGGCCTTGTACCAGTTGCCGACAGCGAATGCGCTAGACGTGATGGAGCGGGTGAAAGAGGCCATGAAAGAGTACGAGAAATCGTTCCCAGATGATTTGGTCTATGACATCGCGTATGACTCTACCGAATACGTAGAGACATCGATTGATGAAGTGTACGAGACGCTGGTGATTGCGGTACTTCTTGTCACCTTCGTTGTGTACGTTTTCTTGCAGAACTGGCGAGCGACCATCATTCCAACCTTAGCGATTCCGGTTTCCATCATTGCGACTTTCGCAATCATGGGCGTGATGGGCATGACCATTAACACCATCTCGTTGTTTGGCTTGATCCTCGCCATCGGTATAGTGGTGGACGATGCGATCATCGTGGTAGAGAACGTGGAGCGGGTTATCCATGAAGAGCATTTAGACTCGATTCCGGCCACGATCCAAGCTATGAAAGAAGTGACGGGGCCAGTATTGGCAACAACGCTTATTTTGTTGGCGGTATTCGTACCGGTTGCGCTATTGCCGGGTATTTCCGGTCGAATGTTCAACCAGTTCGCAGTCACCATCTGTGTGTCGGTGCTGATCTCTGCGATCAACGCATTAACGTTAACGCCAGCGCTTTGTGCGTTGATGTTGAAATCAACTCACTCGCAACCTATTGCGCCTTTGCGTGCGTTTAATCGAGGTTTTGAAGCAATAACGCGCAAATACCAAGGTTTAGTTGGCTTCTTGAGCCGTCGTATTGTGCTGAGTATCGGTGTGTATGGCGCGCTTATTGCGGTGCTGGCGTTTGCGTTCATGACCGTACCTTCTTCTTTCGTACCGAACGAAGATAAAGGCGTGTTCATGGTCGAAATGCGGTTACCAGACGCAGCAGCATTGCAGCGTACTGCACCATTAATGAAGAAGTACGTTGATGAACTAAAACAGATGGAAGGTGTGGAGAACGTGGTTTCGGTTGCGGGCTTCTCGGTAATTAACATGGCGTCGATTCCAAACTCGGGCATGTTGATCATCAAACTGGATAACTGGAGCAAACGTAAAGACCCTGAGCTACACCAACGCGCATTGATGAATAAAGTTAACCAAATGCTGAACTCAACGCCAGATGCCGCTTCGTTCGTTTTCGCGACGCCGGCAATCAAAGGTATGGGTGCGGTAGATGGTTTCAACCTTGTGCTGCAAGACAACTTGGGCCGTTCTCCACAAGAGTTGGCAAAAACAACCGCTGATTTTGTTGCCCAAATCAACCAACTGCCTGAAGTGGCGCGTGCGTTCTCGATTTTCCGTGCCAACATTCCGCAACGTTACATCGATATTGACCGCGATAAAGCGATTTCGATGGGCGTACCGTTGAATGAAATCTTCAGCACACTGCAAGCGCAGTTGGGCGGTGCCTACATTTCTGACTTCAACTTGTTTGGTCGTTCGTACCAAGTGAAAGTGCAAGCAGAAGAGCAATATCGTGACAACATCGACGACATCGACCATCTGTTTGTTCGTTCTAGCTCTGGAAAAATGGTGTCACTGGCAACGCTAGTGAAAGTGAAGCCGATCTTCGGCCCTGATACCTTGTCGAACTACAACATGTTCAGTTCTGCAACCGTGAACGGTGCGCCAGCGCCAGGTTACAGCTCGGGTGATGTTGTAAAAGCCATTGAAAAACTGGCTGCGGAATCTTTGCCAAGTGGTTACTCGTACGAGTGGTCAGGCATGACTTACCAAGAGATGAAAGCAGGCAACATGGCACCAATCGCGTTCGCATTGTCTTTGCTGTTCACCTACTTGTTCTTGGTGGCTCAGTACGAAAGTTGGACCATTCCTGCTGCGGTAATGATGGCGGTTCCAGTCGCGATTCTCGGCGCAATGGGCACGCTACTGCTGGTGGGACAACCGTTCGATTTGTATGTGCAGATTGGTGTGGTCATCTTGATCGGTATGTCCGCCAAAGTGGCGATTCTTATCGTGGAATTTGCCAAAGTTCTGCGAGAAGAAAAGGGCTTATCCATCATTGATGCTGCCAAAGAAGCTGCTCGAATCCGTTTCCGAGCAGTACAGATGACCGCATTCGCCTTCATCTGGGGGGTATTCCCGTTGGTGATTGCATCGGGTGCCGGTGCGGCATCTCGTCACTCACTGGGCTTTGCGGTATTCGGCGGCATGATTCTCTCTACGTTTGTTGGCACGTTACTGACGCCAGTGTTCTTCGTGATGATGCAATCTCTGCGCGAGAAGTTTAAGCGAAAGAAACCCACTGAACTTGAGGTGAGCGAGCAATAACGCTGATTTCAACTGACTGACTCCACAACACCCCCACGCTGTGTGCGATTGGCCAATGCCTTTCATTGATATACAACCACCGTCGCAGCGTGGGTTCCCCTAACAATAATAGGTTTTAACATGAAAAATCTTTCAAAAATCGTCGTAGCGAGTTCTCTACTGACTTGTGCTGCTGCGCAAGCGGGTGGGTTATACCTTTACGAAACAACAGCATCGGATATTGGTTTGGCATCCGCTGGTATGGCGGCTCGTGCGCAAGATGCCTCAGTAATGGCAGCAAACCCGGCTGGTCTGGCGAATGTTTCTGGTAAATCTTTCTCTGGTAACCTGATTGGCCTTTACGGTGACGCGCAACTAGACACGATGACTGGCGATGCGGGCAACGTGATTGGTTTTGTTCCTATGGCGTCGGCATTTTACAGCCAACAAGTGAACGACAAATGGACGCTGGGTATT
Source organism: Vibrio sp. 1731 (assembly GCF_033339955.1). Classification (NCBI taxonomy): domain Bacteria; kingdom Pseudomonadati; phylum Pseudomonadota; class Gammaproteobacteria; order Vibrionales; family Vibrionaceae; genus Vibrio; species Vibrio sp. 1731. The sequence goes on from NZ_JAWOVO010000009.1 coordinate 186,597, forward strand.
GGTCTGTATGCCAACTACGGTCTTGGCCTCGAGTACGAAGGTCTTTTGGGTGATCATTTAGATATTCCTACAGCAACGACGCAAGCCTTGACCATTCAACCTTCCGCTTCTTACCGCATCAATGATCACTGGTCTGTGGGTGCGGCGCTTGGCATTCAGTACGGTATGTATGAAGTGGAAACGAAGGGAGCCTTGAACTTCAATGACGAAGACCAAGATACTCAGCTCAACGGCCGAGTAGGTGTGCTTTATGAAGCAACACCAGGCACGCGTCTTGGTCTGTCTTACTCTTCTGAAACCGAATTTGAATTCGACAATAGCAACTCCATTGCTCCGCAACAACTGATCTTCAGTGCTTACCACGAAGTGAATGATGACCTAGCGGTGATGTGGAACGTGAACTGGCAAGACTGGAGCGAATACACAACCACGCTGAACGTAGAGACACAAGACACTTACCAAATCGCATTGGGTACTCAGTATAAACTGAATGAAAAAATGATGTGGAATGCAGGTTTTGCATTCGATACCAGCATGTATGAAAGCCAATCAAACGGTGACATTACCGTTCCTACTGGCAAGGCGTACCGCATTGGTACAGGCATTGATTACAAATTGGATTCAGAAAACTCAATTGGTTTCGCGTTTGAAGCGGTCTTGATGGAGTCTTCAGAAACGCCACGCTTCCAAGCGGGCTTTGATGAGCCTGCACTGTACTTCATGAGCATGAGCTACAACTGGAAAAACTAATCATTCCTAATCGCTAAAACGCCTTCCTTACAGGCCATTCTACCCTAACTACCTGCACTGGATGCTGTCACGCCATCTAAGGTAGTTAGGGCGCTTTTGTCACATCCAGTGAGTGATGATTCAAAAAATATCTGCGCAGCTAAGTGCGGGTATTCAACATCTCAAAGGACTAAAAAATGAAAAACAAACTAGCGTTAGTGTGTACGACTTTGTTGGTCAGTACGCTGGCTCATGGTGCCGAGCATCGAGTAAAAGACAATAAAAACAAGTTGGCGGATGACCCAACAAAAGTCATCACGAAATTTGGCGCGTCGTACGCAAACAACTACGATTTTGATGATCAAAACATCTCATTCTCGGGCTCACTTGCGCTTGACCAAGCGCGCAAAATCAACCTGCGTATCAATGATGATGCGAGCGAGTGGCGTATTGGTGGCTCGTGGTTGTTTCCGGTCGGTATCGTGAACTTCAACTTCGGCAAAAATGAATACGTAAACGGCGCGGATCAAACCAACTACAGCGTTGGTACCTTTATGCCGCTAAGTTATTTCGGGATTGAGCCAGCAGGCTTCCAAATTTTCCCAATGGCAGGCTATACGTACAACACTGGTGATGTTCCTGTTTGTGACGGTGCAGAAAGTAGTCTCTGTAGCGAGCCTAACTTTACGGGTACGCCAAGTGCAGAGAATGGCTTCAATATGATGAGCTCTTCAGGCAGTAGCGGTTACGTTGGTGCATTTGCGCTGAAATCGTTTACCAAAGAGCTGACGTTAATCAGCTTCGCAGCAGGCACTTACGGCTCAGAAAACAGTGAAGGAGAGAACTACAAAGGCTTCTTTGGTGGTATTGGTCTTGGTTACCTCGTGAGCAAACGCCACTCTTTTAACGTAATGACGTTTGTCATGGACAACAACACCTATTTGGATGAAGCAGACAAGCGCATCGTATTATCATATCAATATCAATTTGAATAAATAAAAACGCAGCCCAAATAGCTGCGTTTTTACTTTGATAGAATGAACTAGTGAATTGAGTTGTTTTCTTCGATCTTTTTCTGGTACTGGTGTTTTAATATATACATGCGCTTAACATCGCTGTAAGCGCCGTTAATAAAGTATTCTTCTACAAGGTGACCTTCTTCGATAAAGCCGCACTTTTTGTATAAGTGAATAGCGACTTCGTTATCCACTGCGACTAATAAGTAGATTTTACGTAGATTAAGAATTGAGAATGAGTAATCTAACGCACGATTAATCATCTCTGTCGCATAACCTCGGCCTTGATGCTCTGGGGCGATGATTATCTGAAATTCCGCGCTGCGGTGAATGTAGTTAATCTCGATCAGCTCAACTAAGCCAATTACGATGCCGTCTTCATCTTCGACGACAAAACGCCTTTCAGCGTCATCATGTATATGTTTTCGATAAAGTTCTTCGAGCTCGTCATAAGATTCGTAAGGCTCTTCGAACCAGTAGGCCATGATATTTCGGTTGTTATTCAGTTCATGAATAAAGCGCAAATCAGAACGCTCTAATGCACGCATTTTTAGGCCTTTCTTCATCATTTTTCTCCAATGAGGGCGGAGAATACCTCCGCACTTGATGCTAGAAAATATTACCGTATTTCACAAGAATCGCGCATCTTTTTTTGGAAAATATCCTGTGATTTTCAATGTGGAAACTTAGAGTTCACGACAAATATAAATTAATCTTTACGATAAAAAACTCGATTAGGTGCTTTGCCTAATATCGTATTAAATACCGCGCAACGACTTAGTGTCTTAATCTAAACAAACAAGGTATTCAATATGTTTTCAATCGGTGACGTAGTAGTAGCGACTAAAGGTATCGATCTTGGCGAAATGGTTGTTACAGGTTTAAGCAGTGGCGGTTTTTACACACATGTAAAAGCAGGCGAAAAAACACTAACTTACCCAGCTAAAGATCTTAAGAAAGCATAATTAAATTTGCTCATTCTTATTTTTAACTGGCTTAAAGTTCGTATTAGTTATTTTAAGCGGGTTAGAATCGATAAAAGGTAGCGCAATGAGTCGCTACCTTTTTTTATTTTTTCTACCTTTCTTCACCAATATGAAACTCAACGCGATTTCTTCCGGTTTCTTTTGCCTTGTAAAGTGCTAAGTCGGCGCGTTTAACTAATGGTTCAAATGAGTCGTCGAGACGACAGACTTGAGTGACCCCAATACTCGCGGTGAAGCTCATATCACAACCTGAATGTTGAACGGTCGTCGTTTCTAGTGCATTACGAATCGTTTCTAATGTTTCTAGAGCTTGCTGTGATGAGCGACTTCTTAATACGATGGCAAACTCTTCACCACCAACTCTGGCAAGTAAGTCACAATCAAGTAGATGACTTTTAATAGTATTAACTGCATGGATCAGTGATTTATCGCCTGCGTCATGACCAAATCGGTCATTGAGGCTTTTAAAATTGTCGAGATCTAAAATAGCAACATGGAAGTCAATGCCCTGGGTTCGGTATTCATTTAGGCGGCTTTCGATTTGTCGCATGAACTCTCTGCGGTTTGGAATACCTGTTAGATCATCCGTCGTGGCGAGGTGCTCCATTTTCACAATCTGTATATGAAGGGCAATGTTTAAAGCAATCCAATTAGCGATGCACTGAAGCTGTGCCGCTTGTTCGTTTGTGTAAATGTGCGTTTGATGATGCGCAACATTAAGCGTTCCTAGGCAGACTTTACCGTGCATTAAAGGCGCGTCCATACACGTACCCATACCATTGGATGCGAGCATCACACAATCGATCTCATCAGATTGCGTAACATCATCGCAGATCATCAGTTGTTGCTTTTTGAACACTCGGCCAACAAACGCTTGATGAATGGGCACTAAAAATTCAGCGGGAATCGCTTTACTACCAGAGAAAGAGTAGACCTTTAAATGATCATTGTTTTCATAAAGTGTGATACTCGCACGGTCAGAGTTAAATATGCGATTTATCCATTCTGCCACCGTATCAAGTACTTGCTGTAGTGTTTCCGATTGAGCTAAAAAGTGAACAAACCCTATCGGCATACATATAGGACTTTCCATGTTTTGCATCGATAAGTCATCAGGGTTAAAAGTTCTTTCAAGTCTCAATAGACATCTCCTTGGCAATGTTGCAAATACCAACAATAAATTACGTGAAGCTATTTTGTAGAAAATGTGCTTCTTGGTAAGAGTATGGTTTAATTATCGCCGTTTGTGTGCGTTTGGTTGCTTAATGTGGGCGTTAACTCACCCTAAATAAGTAAATCTTATACCTATTTATAAGTAAGTCATTACTCAATAAGTGGTGTTTTTAAGATGGAAGTACAGAATGAGCCCTTCTGGAAGAGAAGGGCTAGAAAAGGATACAAATGGGGTCAGGTGAGTAGAGACTTAATTGTCTTTGTACTTTTGTAAAATCAACTGACTTATCTGCGCAACGAGTTGGTCCCTAGCTTGAAGTGAGAGCTCGGTTTCTGTGACATAAATACTAATGTAAACAGGTCGATGATTTTCCTTCCATATAATCGCGTTAATGCCACGCGAACCATGACCTCCCGCACCAGAACGGTCTGCAATAGACCAACCTGTTGGTAATACAGAACGCATTAACGAGTCTGAAACTTTGTTGTCCTGCATCCAGATTTTTATTTGTACACGAGACTCATAAGACAACGTTTCGCCTTCGACCAAAGTTCGAAGAGTGTTTAGTATGGCGTTAGGTGTGGTTGTGTCGCGGCTGTCGCCTGGTGTGGCTTCGTTCAAGCGAGGTTCTATTCTGTCTAGGCGCGTTGCTTTATCTCCAATTGTTCGCAGAAACATTGTTACGGCCTTAGGGCCGCCAATTTCATTTAATACTAAGTTGGCTGCGGTATTATCACTCATTAACATAGCGGCTTCACACGCGTGTTCTATGCGTGTGTTTTGGCCTGCGAGCTTATCCATCACTGGAGACCATACAACGATACTGCGCTCATCGACTTTTGCGGTCGCATTTTTACTTAGCTTACCGCTGTCCATATCACTTAGCATTTTGGCACAAGCTAGGGTTTTGAATGTGCTCATGAGTGGGAAGCGTTCATCGCCACGGTAATCCCAACGCTCGTCTGCTTGGGTATCCCAAACTGACACCCCAATTCTGCTTGAGGTTTGTTGCTCGAGGAGAGAAATGTCCTCATTCAGTTGGGACGCGTAACTTAGGGTTGAGCAAACCATTAGCCCAGCCAACAAAAATAACTTTTTCATGGATCGTGTTCTTCAATTTTAGTTTTAGTTCGCGCGGTAGCGATGTCACGTAAACTATAACGAGCCAATACTCTAAACACTGTTAAATCTATGTCTATTTTATGTAGGATTCTTTGCAATACGCTTAAACGGTCTCAATATGGGGAGAAGAGTGTTGCTATCAAGGCCTGTAGTTTGGCTTATATATTACGTCGGTGATTCGGTCACAGAAATATCTTAGCGAGAGACACTGGCTCAGAATTTCTTATCATGAGCTAACGAATAGTTTGATCCAGAGAAATAAAAGGAGCTGAATCATCAGCTCCTTTGTCTATTTGGATAATTACTTACAGTTCAATCTTTTTAACCATGCCCGATTCTGCATGGCCCGGAATGTTGCACGCGAACTCAACCTTGTTGTCACCGTGGAAGTGCCACAGTAATTGCTTCGCTTTACCTGGTTCCACCGTAACTGCGTTGCCTGAGTCATGCATGTGATCGCCGCTCATTGTCTTCATCATTTCACGATGTTCTAGCTGCTCTTTGGCAGAACCGATTGTGAACTCGTGGTTGATCTTACCTGTGTTCATCACAACAAATTGCACCACATCGTTTGGCTCAATTTTAACGTCTTTCTTGAACTTGATGGTCATGTCATCACCCAAGATCACGTGTACCACCTTGTCTGGCTTTGCCCCTTTTGCTGGCATACCAACTGCCGACATGCCCGGCATATCCATCATGTTTGAATGGTCCATTTTACTGTGGTCCATCTTCATGCTGCCGTGGTCCATATTTTCATGCTTCATGTTGCTATGATCCATGTTCGTGTGATCCATGTTTGAATGATCCATTTGGGCAAACGCAGTCGTTGTTGTTAGGGCTAGAGCAAGAGTGATTAGTGTCTTTTTCATTTTTATATCCTTGTTTTAATTCATTAATAACTTGGTTGCTTCCCCCCAAACGAATTGATTGAGGGGAAGGTAGGGGTTAAGCCTTGTTGCCAGTGCGATCTGTGCTGTCGGCGTTTTCGATTTGGTTGCCAGTTTGCGTGCTTGTTTGGCTCGGAGTTGAGTTGTTTGGGCGCAACTCACGTTGTTTCCACAGCTTGAAGATGGCTGGAAGTACCAACAGCGTCAGCAGCAGTGCCGATGCCATACCGCCAATCATTGGTGCGGCGATGCGTTGCATTACTTCTGATCCTGTACCTTCGCCGTACATGATCGGAATCAGACCAATAATGACTGTCAGTACCGTCATCATTACTGGGCGAACACGCAGGCCTGCACCTTCACGAATGGCATCGGTTAAGTCTTTTGCCTCAAGCTTCTGTTGGCTCTCTTCCGCATCCAGCTTCTTGTAGTGCCATGCTTGGTTGAGGTAGACGAGCATGATGACCCCAATTTCAACCGCGACACCTGCTAGGGCAATAAAGCCGACCCCAACGGCAATCGAGAAGTTGTAGTTGAGGATATGCATGAGCCATAAACCACCGACCATAGCGAGCGGTAGAGTAAGCATGATGATCATCACTTCGCCAACGCGACGGAAGCTGAAGTAAAGCAGCAGCATAATGATGGCGATAGTGATTGGTACCACGACACTCAAGCGATCTTTCGCACGTTCCATGTATTCGTATTGACCAGACCAAGCCAGCGAGTAACCCGCAGGAAGTTCCAATTGATCAGCCACGACTTGCTGTGCTTCCACGACGTAAGAGCCAAGGTCACGACCATCGATGTCGACAAAGACCCAGCCGTTTGGACGTGCGTTTTCTGTCTTGATCATCGGAGGGCCGTCTTCGTAACGAATGTCCGCTACATCAGCCAGCGAAATACGGGCGCCATTTGGTGTCACCAAAGGTAGGTTTTGCAGTTTAACCACTGAATCACGGTAGTCTTGTGGGTAACGAACGTTGATTGGGTAACGCTCCAAGCCTTCGATGGTTTCACCCACATTCATACCGCCCACCGCAGTGGAGATCACTTGCTGAACGTCTTTGATGCTCAAGCCGTAACGCGCTGCGGCACGACGTTTAATGTCGATCGTGACATAACGACCACCTGCTACACGTTCCGCATAAACCGATGCCGTGCCTTGTACGCCATTAAGAATTGGCTCCAACTGAGAGCCAATCGTCTCAATCACTTTCAGATCGGGTCCGGCGATCTTAATGCCGATAGGGGTTTTGATGCCCGTTGCCAGCATGTCGATACGCGTTTTGATCGGCATTACCCAAGCGTTAGTAAGACCAGGGAACTGAACCAGCTTGTCGAACTCTTTGCGCAGTGACTCGGTTGTTACCCCTTCACGCCATTGATCGCGTGGCTTCAACTGAATCACGGTTTCAATCATGGTGAGTGGCGCTGGATCGGTTGCGGTCTCAGCTCGGCCAATTTTGCCCCATACGGTTTTCACTTCTGGAACGGTTTTGATCAGTTTGTTGGTTTGCTGTAGAAGCTCACGCGCCTTACCAATTGAGATACCCGGATAGGTCGTTGGCATGTACATCAAGTCGCCTTCATCCAGCGGCGGGATGAACTCGCTACCCAGTTTACTGGTTGGGTAGTAAGCCGATGCCATTAGACCTAATGCGATAACAATCATGGTCTTAGGGTATTTTAAGCTGGTGTTCAACAGTGGGCGGTACAACGCGACCAAGCCACGATTAACCGGGTTTTTGTGTTCCGGTAACACCTTACCGCGAATGAAGTAGCCCATAAGCACAGGGACGAGTGTGATTGCCAAACCTGCTGCCGCTGCCATGGCGTACGTCTTAGTGAACGCAAGCGGCGAGAACATCTTGCCTTCTTGGCCTTCTAAGGCGAACACCGGTACGAAGCTAAGAGTAATGATCAGCAACGAGAAGAACAGCGGTGCGCCGACCTCTTCTGCGGCTTTACCTATTACTTGCCAGCGGTTTTTGTCGGTCAGTGGTGTTCGTTCAATGTGCTTGTGAACGTTTTCAATCATCACGATTGCACCATCCACCATGGCACCGATAGCAATCGCAATACCACCCAAAGACATGATGTTGGCGTTGATGCCTTGCCAATGCATTACGATAAACGCACTAAGAATACCGACCGGTAGGCTCAGAGCGATAACCAATGAAGAACGAATGTGGAATAAGAATAACGCGCACACAATCGCGACGACGATGAACTCTTCTGCAAGCTTCTTCCAGAGGTTTTCTACCGCTGAATCGATAAGGGTAGAGCGATCGTAAGTTGCAACAATTTCCACACCTTCTGGCAGGCTGCGTTGTAGATCTGCCAGTTTGTCTTTGACTTTCGCAATCACTTCACTGGCGTTTTCACCAAAGCGCATCACGATAACGCCACCGACCGCTTCACCTTCGCCATTCAGCTCTGAGATACCACGGCGCATTTGTGGGCCAAGGTTAATGTCTGCTATGTCTCCTAATAGCAACGGCGTGCCTTTCTCGGTGACTTTTAGCGGCAGTGATTTGATGTCTTCAATGCTGGTTAGGTAGCCCGTGGTACGAACCATGTGTTCGGCTTCGGCCACTTCGATAACGGACGCGCCGGTTTCTTGGTTACCGTTTTGGATTGCCATGTTCACTTGTTGCAGAGTGAGGTTGTAAGCACGCAGCTTGGCAGGATCAATCTGCACTTGATACTGCTTCACCATACCGCCCACGGTAGCGACTTCAGAAACGCCATCCACGGTTTGTAATTCGTACTTCAAGAACCAGTCTTGCAGGCTGCGAAGATCGGCCAAATCATGCTTGCCGGTTTTGTCTTGTAATACGTAGCTGTAAACCCAGCCCACACCCGTTGCATCAGGACCTAGCGTTGGTTTTGCGTTCGGTGGCAGCTTTGGTGCTACTTGGCTTAAGTACTCCAACACGCGTGAACGTGCCCAGTACATGTCGGTATCATCGTTGAAAATGATATAAACGTAAGAGTCACCAAAGAAGGAGTAGCCACGAACTGTCTCAGCACCTGGCACGGCAAGCATGGCGGTGGTGAGTGGGTAAGTAACTTGATCCTCAACGACTTGAGGGGCTTGCCCCGGATAGCTTGTCTTGATGATCACTTGCACATCAGAAAGATCCGGAATCGCATCAACAGGCGTATTCTTTACACTGTAAAGTCCGCCTAATATAAGGGCTAAGGTCGCGACCAACACTAGGAATCGGTTGCTCAGTGACCAACGAATAATTGCATTGATCATAATTAACCCTCGACGGCTATTGTTGCAGGAACTAGCTGTTTAAGAACGTAGTCAGATCCTTGTTTTTCAACTAGAAACCGAACTTTCTGTCCTTCTTCAAAACCCGATAGATCAACATCTTCACCCACAGAGAAGTTCATCTCGCCCGCATCCCAGTTCCATTCTGCAACCGGTAGGTGGTTTAAGGTGATCATGCCAAAATCAGCCATCAGCATTGTGATGTCACCAGTCAGCCAAACTTCAGCTGCAATGACGCTGTTGTCTGCCTTATAGTCAACGATTTGGTACTGACCAGATTCTGTTTTCTGCATTTCAAATTCGATAGCCTGACCTTTTTTCAAGTCACCCATCTCAACGCCATCTGCGAAAGTGAAGTTCATTACCATGCCCGGCCAATCCCATTCTGGTACAGGTTGGTGGTTTATGGTCAGCATACGGTGATCTTTCATCACATCCGTGATCTCACCTTTGGCCCATGCCGTTTCTGCTGCCGCTTCTACACCATTGATGCGAGACAGATCCGCCGACTGGCTTGATTCAGAGTCGAGCATGAAGTGAGATGAAGTAACGATCTTATCGCCCTGTTTAAGTCCTTGTAATACTTCGATTTGTTCGCCAGCTTCGCGGCCAACTTCAATTCGAGCAGAACGGTATTTGCCATCACCTTCCGCCAGAACAACGCGAGTCATACCGCCAGAGCGGATAACAGATGATTTAGGAATCGTTAACACTGCGTCGTCAGTGACAGGCTGCAAGGCAATATTGGCGAACATGTTTGGCTTCAATGCGCCATCTGGGTTAGGGAATTTAAGACGCACACGCAACGTACGTGTTTTCGGATCGAGGATTGGGTACACGTAATCCACGACACCTTGCCATTCATTGCCCGGAATCGCGTCAAGGGTCATCGTGGCTTGAGAGCCCGCTTTCATCCAGTGTGCTTGACGCTCAAAGACTTCTGCATCAACCCAAACATTGTCCAAAGGACCTGCACTGATCACCGCTTGAGCAGGGGACAAATAGCCACCTTCACGCACGTTTAAGCTCGCGATAACGCCATCAGCAGGCGCTTTGATTTCAATGGTTTGCGATGCTTTACCACTACGAGTAATGGATTTGATTTGAGCACGGTCAACCCCAAGCGTTACCAAGCGCTCGGTCGCGCCTTTTTCAAGACCTTTGCGGCCAGTGCGGTACGCATTCAGCAATTCTTCTTGTGCTTTAACCAGTTCTGGAGAGTAGAGCGTGAACAGCACATCGCCTTTCTTCACTTTCTCACCCACGGCATTGATGTAGAGTTTTTCTACCCAACCCGCCACACGAACGTTGGTTTGCCATAACAGACTTTCATCAAAGGCAATATAGCCAACCGTTTCGATGCGTGGTGATAGCTGTTGTAGTGTCGCGTTTGCGGTTTTAACCCCGAGGTTGTTCTCTACTGAAGGGTCAATAGTCACTGTACCCGGTGCGTCTTGTTCACCGGATAGGTCTTCTGCGTAAACCGGAATCAAATCCATGCCCATTGGGGACTTACCCGGCTTGTCGCGTTTGTAGTTCGGATCCATTGGGGCAACCCAGTAAAGCGGATCATTAGAGCTTGCAGCAGATTCGCCACCCATCGCACTCATGTCGTGAGTCGACGAGCCCGCAAGAAAATGATTAGCACCAAACCCTAAAGCACCACCAACAATCAGCGCGATGGTTGCAATCTTAAATGTTTTCATTGTTTTACCTTATTTTCCCCTTCACATTTGACGCTACAGCGTTGTTGCCTGCTCTCGTTCACCCAAATCACATAGCAGATCTATGCTCATGGGGTTCTCTCGTTTGCTGCCTAGCTGTAGCCCCAACTGTCTTGGGGAATCACAAATTAATATGTCGAAATAGAGCGAGCTTCCGGTGAAGCCACTTGGTAGTCGAAACCACCGAGTAGGGTGGCTAAATTGCTGTTTGCGATGTTGAGATCGGTCAGTAGACGTTGTTGCTCCAATTGCAGAGCCAACTCGTCAGTCGTGGCGGAAATCACATCGTTAAACTGCGCTGTGTTGTTTTGATAACCCCGCTCAACGGCTTGAATGCGCGCTTTCGCTTGAGGCAATAAGGTGGATTGATAACGTTCTAAGCGTTGGGTTAAGTTGCCGCGATCAACCAACAGAGTGTTCACCTTGGCATTCATCTGCGTTAGTAAGGTGTCTTTTTGTGATTGTGCCGCGCCAACTTGGTATTGAGCGGCCGCGAGATTGCGATCTTGGCGGTCACCCGTAAACAACGGAATGTCCATGGTGAGGTAAGCGCTGACCAAATCGGAGGCGGGCTCACCCATCATGTTGTCGGCTTGGCGGTAGGCGTACATTACTTCGACGCCAAATTGTGGGTTGTAGGCTTGCTCAGCAATTTCCACCTGCGTTTTATTGGCAGAAATGCTGACGTCGGCCATCTTAACCATCGGGTGTTGGCTGAGTTGCTGATAATGCTTGGTGGAACCCTGACTGGCAGCAAGTTTGCTGTTCAGTGTGTCCCAATTAAGTTGATTGCTCGCATGCAGGGCCTGTTCATTCGCCAACCAATCTGACCCCAACCATTCGGAGAGTTGAGAGATAAGACGACGTTGCATTTGTGCGTTGGCTTGCAGTTTCTCATCCAACTTGCTGACTTGTAATTGAGCGTTGAGTAGGTCTTGCGCTTCACTCTTACCAATCGAATAGTTGGTTTGAATAAAGCTTTCCATCTCCTTCATCAACTTGCGGTTCTCAAGCAAGATTTGCTCAGCGCGTTGCTGGTAACCAAGCTCTAACCAAAGTTGAGTCATGCTGTTGGCTACCTCAAGCTCACGAGCATGCACTTGAAGCCCAAGGCCGTCGGCTTGTTGATTGGCTTTCTTCTGTTGTAAATCAAGCGTAGAGCCACGCTCAAACTGTTGCATTAAACCAACGGAGATGTTGGTCATTGGGTCTTCATCGAATTTGAAGCTGTCGACAGGCAAGCCACCAAAACCCACTTTTAGTTTTGGGTCCATCAAGGTCGCACTCGCGACGCCCGTTTCACGCATGGCAGCAGATTGCGCTGAGTATTGCTTACGATTGCCATCGTTACTCAAAGCGACGTTGATCAGTTGGGCAAGCTTGGTCGTTGAAGCTCGCTCACTTGATGCGGAATTTTGCGCTGCGTGCGTCTCTCTACCTGCGGCGTTAACCAAGGTTGGCGCAGCGACCAGAGCCACCATAAAAATAGGTGCAGCTAAGCGGTATGGTTTGATATCCATAATCTAAATCCAGTGTTCGCCGGATCGATGGAGGTGCGGATTTTATTGCGGGAACAGTAAAGCCTTGTTACCTCATCGTTCAGGCGCATTAAAACAACCTGCGATACACGCGCAGGGTCGAATGCTAGGACGGGTTTAGGCTATAGGAGGTCGGTACAGGTCGCGGCTGACGTGTACGACTGGGGAAGCAACTTCAGGAGTAATGGTTGCGCGATAGACAACGGGCATTGGGCTATTGATAGGATTCGGTAGGGGGACGAAAACTATCGTACACGCGGCAGTACAGCAGGTATGAACCATGCCGGAGCCTCCACCACAGTTCATGCTGGTTTCTCTTGCATCGCCATCTTCGGACATAGAACCGTCAGTCATGGAGACGTCCATCGTGCCAGGCATACCGCAGTGTTCGCTGTCACTCATCATAGAAGGATGGTGAGCCATGCCAGTAGACATCATTTGAATATTCATCAACGGCTCACTGTTCGCCACACTAGATACCAATAGCACTAGTGTCGTGAAGAGAGCTAACCAGATTGTATGCAGCGATTTTAAGTGCATACCCTTTCCCATGTGTTTGATGAAAATGATGAAAACCCTTCGATTCTAAAGGTTAACCTAAGGGTAAGGTCAATCATTTATTACTCTTATTATCAAAATAGTCCAACCCTACAGTTTTCGCACTTTCGAGGGAGTAAAACGTTTGTTAAACACCGAGTGTGGAAAGTTAGCGAAAGAAGCCCTGGCTTTTTATGACACGTGAAAAATGTGGTTTATAAGTTTTACATCACACTAACTTGTCTTACAAATGATTATCCTTATAGAATGCATGGTTTTACTTGTGCAGATTTGGATTTGCTTTGCTGCGGGGGTTGCATGATAGAAATTGTCATCGATGGAAAATATAGAATTGTAGAAGAGGGTCTAACCCTTTTAGAAGCAGCAAAAGTGTGTGGGGTCGAGATCCCATCGCTGTGCGGAATGAACAAAAGTAATGAAAAAGTACCGTGTGACTTGTGTGTGGTTGAAGTCGAAAGCGGCGGCACTAAACGCGCGTGTGAACTCGAAGTTTACCGTGGTCTCAATGTGGTCACGCAATCAGAACAATTAAGCGAGCACCGCAGAAAAGCACTCAACCGCATCATGACGGACCATTACGCCGATTGTGAAGCGCCATGTAAAACCGCGTGTCCAGCGGGCGTTGATATCCAATCGTACCTTTATCACATCGCACAGAACGATCATCAAAAAGCGATTGAAGTGATTAAGCGTACGCTCCCTATGCCGTTATCGATTGGCCGCGTGTGCCCAGCATTTTGTGAAAGTGAATGTCGCCGTTCGTTAGTCGATGAACCTATCGCAATTCGCCAGCTAAAACGTCATGCCGCGGATGCGGATTTGTCTGCGCATGAAGCCTACGTACCAGAAAAGAAACCAAGCAAAGGTTTGAACATTGCCGTCGTCGGAAGTGGCCCTGGTGGTCTGACAGCTGGCTACTACTTATCGAATGAAGGCTACGACGTTACGGTCTTTGAATCCATGCCAAAAGCGGGCGGTTGGTTGCGTTACGGTATTCCTGAATACCGTTTACCAAAAGACATTCTCGATAAAGAAATCGAACTGATGTGCCGTAATGGCATGCAAGTTCACACCAATCAAAAGCTGGGTGTGGATTTAACGCTTTCTCAATTGAGTGAAGAATACGACGCGGTGTGTTTGGCTGTCGGTGCGTCTCAAGCGGTTGAAATGCACTACACAGGCAGTGACCTTGAAGGTTGCTACTTAGGCGTTGATTACCTCAAAGATTACGTTACCGAGCAAAACTACGTCACGGGTCAGAAAGTCGCGGTGATCGGTGGTGGTAACACGGCAATTGACTGTGCTCGTACTGCGCGTCGTGCTGGTGCAGACACCACGTTGATTTACCGTCGTACCCGTGACGAAATGCCGGCAGAAGACTACGAGATTGTCGAAGCGGAACACGAAGGGGTGAAATTCCACTTCTTAACCAACCCGGCAGAAAACCTTGCCGATGAAACCGGACGCGTGAATGCGATTCGTCTAGAACGCATGGCGTTGGGTGAGCCGGATGCATCTGGTCGTCGCAGCCCTAAACCAACCGGCGAGTTCTTCACCGAAGAGTTCGACACCGTGATTGCGGCAGTATCGCAAAAGCCAGATCTGAGCTTCCTCGAAGGCGAAGATTTGTCGATTCCGCTTACGCGTTGGAACACCTCTGATGCCGATGAAAAGACCATGCACACCGGCACGGGCAATATCTTCAGTATTGGTGATTTCCGCCGTGGTCCAGCAACGGCAGTTGAAGCGGTGGGTGATGGCCGCGTTGCGGCAAAAGCGATTGACCTGTTTTTGAATGGTGATATGGCGGATATGCCAAAGGCAGCGTTCAACTCGCGTAAAGAGAAGAAGCTCTCTCAAGTCGATCCGCTTCACTTCGAGAACATCCAGAAAGTCGCTCGCTCTATCATGCCTGAGCTGACTCCAGCACAACGCGAGCAAAGCTTCGCTGAAGTGGAGTTGGGCTTTGATAACGAAGAAGCGATGAAGGAAGCGGCGCGCTGCCTTGAATGTGGCTGTCAGGCAAATACCGATTGTGCGCTGCGTGATTACTCCACCGAATATGAAGCTGAGCAAAGCTTTGACTTCTCCTTACAGATTAAATCGCATCAAGATTGGTTAGATCTTCGTGCGAAAGACTTGCGTCATAAGTACGAAGTTGACCGTAGCTCTGAGTTTATTGAGTTTGATGCCAACCGCTGTATTAGCTGTGGTCAGTGTATCCAAGCGTGTCGTGACAAAGCCGTGCACGGCGTACTGAACTTTGTGTGCGACAAACAAGGTCGTCCTGCATTACGTCCTGACGACCGTCCACACTTTGGAAGTAACAAGAATGGCTTAACCCTAATGGGCGATTCGAACTGCGTGCAATGTGGCGCGTGCGTTCAAGTGTGTCCAACGGGCGCGATGGTCGATAGTCGTGACCGCTCACAGGGTCGTACTGAAGATCTGAAAGCGGTCGACACCATTTGTACGTACTGTGGTGTGGGTTGTAAGTTGACTATGTTCGTGGACGAAGCAACCAATACGATTCGTTACGTGAAGGGCGGTGACTCGCCAGTGAACCAAGGCATGCTGTGTGTGAAAGGGCGCTTTGGTTTTGATTTCATCGGCAGTGAAGAGCGTCTTACCACGCCTTTGATTCGTAAAGACGGTTGGTTGCAGCCTGCAAGTTGGGAAGAGGCGATTCAACTGATTGCGAGCAAGTTCTCTGGCATCAAGCAAGATTTTGGCAGCAACGCATTGGCGGGTTTCTCTTCAGCGAAAACCACCAACGAAGACAACTACGCGTTCCAAAAATTTGTCCGTCGTGAACTAGGCACCAATAACGTCGATCATTGTGCGCGCTTGTGTCACGCATCGAGTGTAACCGGTCTTGAGGCATCACTCGGTAGTGGTGCAATGACCAACGACATTCCAAGCATTAAGCACTCTGATGTGATCTTTATTATTGGTTCGGATACCACATCGGCGCACCCGATTATCGCTTCACACATCAAACAAGCAATTCGTCACCACGGCGCTCGCTTGATTGTGGCTGACCCGAAACGTGTCGATATGGCAGAGCATGCTGAGTTGTACATGGCGCACCGTCCGGGTACAGATGTGATGCTTTTAAATGGCGTCATGCAGCAGATCATCAAGAACGGTTGGTACGATCAAGAGTACATTGAAGAACGTGTCGACGGCTTTGATACCTTGTTGCAAGAGGTGATGTCGCCAGCTTACAACCTCGATAAAGTGGAGTTGGTTACGGGTGTTAAAGCCGAAGACATTCAAGCAATGGCGCGCATGATCGGTACGGCAGATCGTACAGCTGTGTACTACTCGATGGGTATTACTCAGCACACGACAGGTCATGACAACGTGCGTTCTATCGCTAACCTGCAATTACTGTGTGGCAACATCGGTATTGAAGGTGGTGGTATCAATCCGCTGCGTGGTCAATCAAACGTGCAAGGCGCGTGTGATATGGGGGCTTTGCCAAACAGTTTCCCAGGCTACCAAAAGGTATACAACCCAATTGTGCGTCAGAAGTTTGCGATTGAATGGAATGCGCCAAATCTGCCTTCTGAGCAAGGTCTAACCCTGACAGAAATCATTGATGCGGCTTGCCATCGTGACGTTCGTGGTATGTACATCATGGGTGAGAACCCAGTGTTGAGTGACCCGAACCAAGCGCATGTGATTGAAGGTTTAGAAGCACTCGACTTCTTGGTTGTTCAAGACATCTTCCTAACGGAGACTGCGCAATACGCGGATGTGGTTCTGCCTTCTTGCTCGTTTGCAGAGAAAGCGGGTCACTTCACCAATACAGAACGTCGTGTACAGCGTGTGAATCCGGTTGTCACGGCACCGGGTGAAGCGAAAGAAGATTGGTGGATTATTCAAGAAATTGCCAATGCCATGGGCAGTGATTGGGATTACCACTGCGTGTCTGATATCACCAATGAAATCGCACGAGTGACACCTCAATACGCGGGTCTTCGTTGGGATGCCATTACGCCAAACGGTGTGCAATGGCCGAGCAACAAGAACAACCCTGCGGGTACTCGCATCATGCACCAAACCCAGTTTACTCGTGGTAAAGGGCAGATGGTGGGTGTACCGTTCCGTTATGCGGCTGAGCTGCCAGATGAAGAGTACCCACTTGTGTTAACGACGGGTCGCGTACTTGAGCAGTTCCACACTGGCACCATGACGCGCAAAACCAAAGGGTTGGATAATCTTGCTGGCCCACGAGCGATGGTGAGCGTGGAAGACGCAGAAGCACTTGGCATCAGTAATGGTCAGCGTCTGACGGTGTCTACACGTCGCGGCAGCATTGAGATTGATGCTTTTGTGACTAAGCGTATTCAAAAAGGAGTGGTGTTCATTCCATTCCACTTTGTTGAATCGCCAGTCAACCGCCTAACGACAACGGCAACTGACCCGCATGCGAAGATCCCTGAGTTCAAGGTCGCTGCGGTTAAAGTGGAAGTGAGCGAAAAGACAACGCAGACAGAGTCTCTCGAAGATAGTTACCAACACGTTTAAATTCGGCGAGTCACGTTGTTGTGGGCACTGACAATTTGAGCCTAGTTGATGGGCGGATAATCTACTCTTGATTTCCGCTCTCACTACATTCACTCGGATTGTCTTTTTCTTCAAACTCCTTTTACTTTTCTGTTATCACCGCGCTCCGGTTAGTTTTCCTTTCTTACTTCTTACTTCTTACTTCTTACTTCTTGCTGTCTCTGTGGCGTATTTTTGTTCAAGCCCATGATGAGAGTGCAATAAAGTTTGTTGTTGAGCTTGTCATAGAATTGACTGTCTCTGACTGTCCCCTGTTATTTGGGCAAGTTCTATAACCTAAACTTTGCTCGCTTCCTATACTGAATTAACGAAGCAAGATTTTTATAACAACAAGAGGAAGCTTGTATGACAAGAACAACCTCATTTGCACTCGTTTTATTACTTATGTGCGCATACTTTGGTTACAACCGTTATTATGTATACCCCCAGCAGTTGGAAACACAGGCGAAGTCGATGCTAATACAAATGGCAAATCGCGAAGAGTGGGTAGATGTGTTTGAGATGATGAATCGCGTAGACGCGCATAAGGGCCATTTGGAACTTGTTGCTGACGTGACATCCTCTGATGGTCAGCGAGCGTACAGTGAAGGTATTATCACGTACACGGATCGCGAAGGCGTTGTCTGTAAACAGGTAGTGTTCAACTTTAAAATAAACTCTTTGAAAAACTACAATATTTCCGATTTACGAGATTGTTCCTACGGTGAGTACTATTAATATTGTCTGAGAGTTGAGCTTGATAGCACAGTGTATGAACACAGAAACAAAAAATAGCCCTTCGTTGGGGCTATTTTTGTTTTTAAGGAATGAACGCAATATCGTGGGATTAGTCGAGTGATTTTTTGAAGCGAAATGAAGCGACAATAAGGCCGATAACGGTGAATCCAAGTAACCAAACTGTATCTCGCCATAGTTCCATTAGGTCTGCACCACGCAGCACCACACCACGAATAATTCGCATAAAGTGGGTGGCAGGCAGCGCTTCGGATATCCATTGTGCCGCGATGGGCATTCCTTCATAAGGGAACATAAATCCGGATAGAAGAATCGACGGCAAAAGAATAAACACCGTCATCTGCATTGCCTGAAGCTGTGTCGTCGCAATGGTGGATATCACCAAACCTAAGGTTAAACTCGCGGCGATAAACAACAGCGTGCCAAATAGTATCTGACTAATGGCGCCGTTTATCGGCACACCAAATATCCAGTGACCCAAGCCTAAAATGATAAACACCTGTATCAGACCAACAAAGATGTAGGGGATGATCTTCGCTACCATGAGTTCTATGGAATGGATTGGCGTAGTAATCAGTAACTCTAAATTGCCACGTTCTCGTTCTCGAACAATGGCTGCACTGGTGAACAAGATCATCGTCATGGTCAGAATCACGCCCAATAAACCAGGGACAATGTTCACCGCCGAGCGCCGACTCGGGTTGTAATACAGCGCAACTTCAAAGGTTTTGGTTGGAGTAGGGCGTATTTCAAAATCAAAATCTGTTAACGGCATGGTTTGTAGTGAGAGAATCGCAGAGCTGATCATGGTGTCTGAACCATCCACAATCCATTGGCCAAGCTCTCGCCCTTGCACCATACGTTGGGTTAAATCGCTAGGCAGAATTAAAGCCGCTCGTACCAAGCCGTCTTGAATGGCTTGCTCGGCTTCTGTTGCGGTAGCGAAGGTTTCGACCACATCGACCACTTGCGTGACTTTGACGGACTCGGTGATCACACGCCCAGCAGTACTGCCACTTTGATCGACGACGCCCACGGGAATGTTGCGAATATCGGTATTTATGGCAAAGCCGAACAGCAGGAGCTGAATCAACGGGATCATCACGACCATGCCAAAGGTAATGCGGTCACGTGAAAGCTGACGGATCTCTTTGATCATTACCGCTTTCATACGGGCAATAGATTTCATCATTGGCGACCTTCTCCCGTCACGCTGACAAACACATCTTCCAAGCTCGGGCGAGCAATGTTCATCTCGCAGCCATCAAGCTCAGGAAAGGTTTGGGTTAACCATTCGATCGGTTCTTCGATGTGCTGGTGGATCAAAATGCGTAAACGAATGCCGAGCTGTGCGGCCGAGCGCACCTCTTCACGCTGAATGACTTTCTCTTTTAGCTCGCGTAAGTTATCCGCTTTGACTTCGACGATGTTAACGCCCATTTGCGCCATGAGTTCTTCTGGCTCACCATCGGCGCGGATTTTCCCCGCTTCCATAATAGCCAGACGATGGCAACGCTCTGCTTCATCCATGTAATGCGTAGTGACCAAAATCGTCGTGCCTTGGTCAGAGAGATCAAACAACTGCTCCCAGAAATCGCGTCGGTTTTCTGGGTCAACCGCAGATGTGGGTTCATCAAGAAACAACAGTTCTGGTTTGTGCATGGTCGCTGCGGCGAGAGACAAGCGTTGTTTCTGGCCACCACTCATTCCGCCGACGCGCTGTTTACGTAGTTGGTCGAGACCGTAGGTGGATAGTTGTTCTTCGATGCGAGCTTTCAGAGCCTTGGTTTCCATACCAAAGATTTGTCCAATAAACTCAAGATTCTCTTGAACCGTCAGATCATCATAAAGCGAGAACTTTTGCGTCATGTAGCCAATCTTGAGGCGCAGAAGCTCAGATTGTTTTGGGATCTCTAGCCCGAGTACATCGACATTGCCCTCACTTGGGCTAAGCAAGCCAGTCAGCACACGAATGGTTGTTGATTTACCGCAGCCGTTGGGGCCAAGAAAACCATAAATACTGCCTTTGGGCACATTAAGCGTGATGTTGTTGATGGCGGTGAAGTCACCAAACTTTTTCACTACATTTTCAGCTTGAATCGCGTATTCGGTCATTGGCTTACTCCACCAAATCCACATGCGCTGGAATACCTGAAGGCAAGGATTGTGCTGAGTCTTGTAGGTCGACTTCTGCTAGGTACATCAAACGCGAGCGCTCTTCCTCGGTAAGCGCGAAATAGGGCGTGAATGAAGGCTCAGTCGCAACCCAACGAACGGTGCCGCTATAAGGTTGCTCAACGCCATCTACATGCACGTTAACCGTTTTACCCGGCACAAAGTTGACTCGATAATTGGCAGGAACATAAACACGGGCGTATGGGACGCGGCTCGCTTGAATTACGGCAACAATGCCATTCACCGGAACGCGTTCACCAAGGTTAAACGGTAGGTTATCTAGCAAGCCATCTCGCGTGGCCGTGATGGTGAGTTCTGCCAGTTTCTGTTCTTGTAGTGCTACATCGGCTTTTGCTGCCATGAGTGCGGCTTTCGCTTGTTCAATATCTTCAGGACGAGAGCCAGCGGTCAGTTTGCTGAACTCTTCTTGTGAGGAGTCTAGCTCTGCACGGGCAGAATCTCTGGCTGCTAAAGCGGTGTCTTTCTCTGATTGGCTGATGAGTTTCTTACGAACTAACTCTGCTTTACGTTGGTAGTTCTTTTGCGCTTCAACCAATTGAGCTTCCGCTCTGGCAACACGTGCTTGCGCTGCAGCAATGTCTTCTGGTCGCTCACCATTGGTCAATTTCAAAAGATAGGCGTCAGCCTTGGCTTGTTCGGCTACGGCGTGAGCTAAAACGGCTTCTTGGTTCTTTGTATCGAGCTGAACCAGCACTTCTCCTTCGGTGACTTGGCTGCCTTCCTTGATGGGAAGGGCACGAATTATCTCGCTAGAGGTTGCAGTAAAGGTTACGCGGTCACGTTCTAGTGTGCCAAGGGCTTGCTGTCCGTCATCTTTGGAACAGGCAGTTAAAAGAGTCAGGGCTAGGGTGCCAAGAATGATTCGCTTCATCATGCGACGCTTCCTCTAAGAAGGTGAGCTCGAACTCGTATCAAGCTATAGAAGAGTATGGGACTGCATTCAGTGTAACGTGAGTCAGTTTTGTCCGGCTAGGAAGTTAATTCCTTCAATATTCATCAATTGATTAATTATTGAAGCTGGCTTGATCCTGCGGAAGCCGTGCTTTACTTGGCTCTTTTAAGTTGATTACATGAATATCATTTAAACAAAAACTTTGCCTTTCATGTAGAGCACGCCGTCGCCAGATACTCTTACTTGTTCGTCAGTAACTTCACAGTGCAAAATACCTCCGCGCTGAGAAGCTTGGTAAGCGACCAGTGATGTTTTGCCTAACGCTTCTGCCCAGAACGGTGCTAATCCAGCGTGAATCGAGCCAGTTACGGGGTCTTCGTCACCACCATTTGCAGGCCAAAAGTAACGAGATACAAAGTCTTGTTGATCGCCTTTCGCGGTAACGACCACATCGTAAGGAGCGAGTGTCTTGAGGTGCTCTGAACGGTATTGAACCTCAAGTACCTCCTGTTGGCTGTCGACCACCACGAAATACGCTTGAGGGCTAAGCAGTACGCGTTCCACATCGCAACTTAGGCCTTCAATCAATGCCGAGGGAATATCAGAAACGGCTTTTGGAAGACGAGCAGGGAACGTCATCTCGATCTTACCTTGCGCATTCTTCTCTACGGTGAGGGTTCCTACTTCCAGAGTATGAAATTCAATCGTGCCATTAATGCCAAGCTCATCAAACAGCACTAACGACGAGGCCAGTGTGGCGTGTCCACAGAAATCGATTTCAGTAATCGGAGAGAACCAACGAATCTCATATCGGTTTGCGCCAATGGATTTTAGAAAAGCCGTTTCCGACAAGTTGTTTTCTGTCGCGATATTTTGCATCAATTCTGGGGCTAGCCATTCCTCTAACGGTACCACCGCTGCTGAGTTGCCTTTGAATTGCGTATCGGTGAAGGCGTCCACCACGTAGATATCCAATTCCATTTTCCTTCCTTATTCCGTGAGCGATTAATTAGCATAAACCAAGTGCAATTAAGAGAGTAAGAAATTTGTGTTAGAATCTTAAAGTGTCAAAATTATAGATTATTTTGTGTTTTTTGATACTTACTGACAAGGATTCGGACTGCTGGGTATTTAGACTAGTGTTGAATTCATTGAAAGGAAGAAAAACATGAAAGCGATCTACAAGTCAGTTTTGGTATTGAGTGTTTTTGCGGTCGGTTCTACCCATGCATTTGAACTCGTGAGTAGAGATATTCAAGAAGGCCACCCGATGGCGAAGACATTTGAATACTCTGGTTGGGGATGTGATGGCGGGAATCAATCACCACAATTGATGTGGAAAGAAGCTCCAAAGGGCACAAAAAGTTTTGCGATCACCGTGTATGACCCCGATGCACCAACAGGCAGTGGTTTTTGGCATTGGATAGCGTTTAATATTCCATCCACCGTTAGCGAGCTGCCTCGAGGCATTGATATGAACAAGTTAGGCGGCAAAGAATCTCGTATTGACTACGGCACAACGGGGTTCGGCGGCGCGTGTCCTCCAAGGAATGATGGGATGCATCGTTACCAGTTTACGGTGTGGGCATTGCCAACTGAAGAACTGAATTTGGATGAAAACACGCCACCAGCCATTGTAGGGTTTACTTTGAATAGTGTTGCTTTGGGTAAAGCGACATTAACCACGACTTACACGCGATAATTGAATATAAGGGGAGAGAATGGGTCACCAATATCAGGTTACTCTGTTTCGTGCGGAGCAGCAGCAGAAGCTTCGTAATGTCAGGATTCACTCCCCAAGCATTATTCAGATTGTTAAGGGGAGTAAACATCTTTTCTGGAAAGACGAAGTACTCGACATCCATCATCCAAATATCATGCTTTGTGAAGCAAATGCATCCCTAAATTTTGAAAATCTTCCTCTACAAGGGCGATTTCTTTCTCGAATGTTCAGTTTTCACTGTGTGCCTAGCGATGAAATGTTGGAGCTAAGCATGAGCAACGCATTAGGAAACTATGTACCCGTTGTTGAGACAGATAAAGCATTGCAAGCGACGTTAAATGCTTTGTTTTCGTTTGAGCGGGAAAGCTTAAGTGAAGCGACACAACGCTATTGGATTATGGGCCTATATCAGCAGCTAGCTGAGAGAGGGTTATTGCATCGGTTGTTCTCGAGTTCACATATCTCTTTTAGTCAGAAACTTAGTCGTTACTTATCGCGCTCTCCAGGGGAGGAGCATCCATTAGATATGGTCGCGGGGCACTTTGCTATGAGCCGAGCAACATTGATACGAAAACTGAAACAAGAAGGTACCCAGTATCGCGAAGTATTGGCAGAAGTGCGCTTAAATCACGCACTTTACTTGATGCAAAATGGCTCGTATAACGTTGCGCTGCTCGCACAGTTGTGTGGTTATCAGTCAGAGGGGCGTTTTAGCCAACGCTTTAAAAGTAAGTTCGGCCTAACGCCCAGCGAGTATATTAAAACGGTAGTGAGTTAATGTTTTACCGCTTTTGTATTTTTTGTGCTTTTTAGGTTAGCCATAATATTTGGCTTTCATTCGCAATGCTACATTCACCAAAGCAATCAATACAGGCACTTCGATCAGCGGGCCAATGACACCAGCAAAAGCTTGGTCTGAGTTTAGGCCAAACACCGCGATAGAAACCGCAATTGCCAATTCAAAGTTGTTGCCCGTTGCCGTGAAGGCAATCGATGCGTTTTTGTCGTAGTCGATGCCCATTTTCTTACCAACGAAGAAGCTGACAAAGAACATCAACACGAAGTAAATGGCCAGCGGAATTGCTACACGGAATACATCCATTGGCAGTTCAAGAATCATTTCACCTTTCAAGCTGAACATCAGTACGATGGTCGCAAGTAGGGCGATAAGCGTAATTGGTGAAATGCGTGGGATGAACACGTCGTTGTACCATTGTTCACCTTTCGCAGCGACCAGCCATTTACGGCTTAGGAAGCCCGCTAGGAATGGGATACCAAGGTAAATCAGAACGCTTTCCGCGATGTCCATCATCGAGATATCAACCACGAAACCTTCGTAACCAAAGACTGGTGGTAATACAGTGATGAATAACCATGCCATCACACTGTAAGTCACGATTTGGAAAGCGCTGTTTAGTGCAACTAGGGCTGCGCCGTATTCTTTGTTACCGCCACCGATATCGTTCCATACCAATACCATCGCAATACAACGAGCAAGACCGATCAGAATGATACCAACCATATAACCCGGATGATCACCTAGGAAAGTCAATGCAAGGATGAACATTAAAATAGGGCCGACAATCCAGTTCATGACTAAAGACAGCGTGATCGCTTTTTTATCTTTCGTCACTGTACCTAGCAGGTTGTAGTTCACCTTTGCGAGTGGCGGGTACATCATCAAAATCAAACCAATCGCGAGCGGTACGTTCGTGCTGCCGACTGACATTGACTCATTCCACTCAGCAACTTGAGGGAACGCTGCGCCAATACCTACACCGATTGCCATTGCGACAAAAATCCACACCGTTAGGTAACGGTCCAAGAAGCTCATTTTGTCGCTGGCACTATTTAAAACTTGAGTAGTCATAGTGTTCTCTTATTCGTTTATCGTCGAAAAGCGATAGTTGAAGGTATAGTTTATCTCTGCACGCCTGACCAGCGTGCAAAGGGAATCAATCAAATAACTTGGAAAAGCCTAGATTGAACTGATCAAACGCGTCGCGTTGAATACGGTAACACACCTTAGGTGGGTTTGGCTCGGCGCTGATAAAGCCTGCTTGCTTGAGAATACGCAAGTGCTCGGAAACAGTAGATTGCGCAAGACCCAGTTCAGAAACCAAATCACTGTTCAAACAACCGCCCATGGTATCGAGCGTGTGCAGGATATGCAGAATGCGCAAACGTGCTGGATGCGACAAAGCTTTTGCTTGCGCTGCTAGAGTTTGTTCTTTCTCGAGCTGTTGTTGCGTTGTCTGAAAAACGACTTCGCACGTCTCCTTGCACTTATCACTCATTCGCTGGCCTTAATAGTTAATCGTCGAATTGCGATAAAGTGTACGCCTGCTCTATGGAAGATGCAACAAATCGATGAAAAAATTAATCGTGAAATAACGATGAATAAAAAGTTGAAAAAATATATCTTTTAAAAACAGTGATATAATTAAAAATTAAGCAGGTTACTAAAAGTTAACTAATTGCACTATATTTCTAGGTTACCATAATAAACCACATCCGACGCACAATGGTTACTGCGTCATCTTGTGAACTTATTTAAAGGTAATCCCATGAGCAACGTACTGATCATCAATGCACACGAACCATCACCATATTCAGAAGGTCGTCTAAATGCTTCTCTTGTCGACAAAGCACAGACGCTTCTGCAAGCAAAAGGCCATGAGGTTCGCGTTGTGACAATGCAAGATGAGATCAACGTAGATGAGCAACTCGCACACTTTGAATGGGCTGATCGCGTGATCATCCAAAGCCCAATCAACTGGATGTCTGTGCCTTGGTCATTCAAAAAATACATGGACGACGTGTTTACTGCGGGTATGGGCGGCGCACTGTGTGCATTTGATGGCCGTAGCGCAGAAGAACCAAAGAAAAACTATGGTACAGGCGGTACTCAAACCAACAGCAAATACATGCTTTCACTGACATTCAACGCGCCAGAAGAATCGTTTGATGATGAGAGCGAATACCTATTCCAAGGTAAAGGCGTGGATGATTTGATGTTCCACATGCACGCTAACTTCCGCTTCTTTGGTATGTCAGCACTGCCTACATTCGCTTGTTACGACGTGATGAAGAACGCAGATATCGAAAACGATTTTGTTCGTTTCGAAGCTCACATTAACGAAAACTTCTAATCCTTTTAGAAAGATAGTGCGAACTGAATGATGAATTGAGATGGACTGCTACATGCGGTCCATTTTTATTTGTTTGCGGCGAGGTGACGTTTTTATTACTCTAAAGCACTAAATGTATCTAGCTTACTTTTCGTTACCTAGATTAGGTGCGTATCTTGAGGTGTATTGTGGAAAGCAGAATCAGTGTAGATAGCAAAGGTCGTAAGTCAGTGGTGAACGTATGTGCGGAGCCATGTGCTATCGAGAAAGGGATGCGTCTAATTGGTGGTAAATGGAAAGGTTCTCTGATTTATCATTTGAAAGACGGCCCAGTTCGTTTCAATGACTTAGCACGCATGCTAGGCGGTGCAAGTAAAAAGATGATCGACCAACGCCTGAAAGAGCTAGAAGCGGAAGGTATGGTGGTGCGCAAAGTGATCAGCGACCGCCCAATTGCCGTAAGCTATGAACTAACAGAGTTCGGCCGTACCGCACTTAAGATTCTTGATGATTTGCGAATTTGGTCTGAAAAGCATCAAATTGAGCTTCGTTAAGACCAAAGTAGTTAATCGCAAACGTTACTCTCTTTTGAAAGCTGATTAACAATACATCGCCGTTTATACCCAAGTAACTTAGATGTGCTTCATTCAAATCGTAATTTGTTTCGTAAAACAACGTACTCTTTCGAGTCAGGCATATCGAGGCTACTTGAGCATAATCGTACTTTTTAAGTTTTTGATTTCTAGTTATTATTTTATCATACTTAGTAAGTTGTAGAATAAATCACTCACTTCAGTTGAATTTAAAAAAGCACTATTTAATTCCAGTTTCTTTTCAAAATCGGAATATTTATCGAATTCCTCTTTCTCAACTAAACCTATTGGTGAGTTGTCGTTAACGTGGCTTTCATATTTTTTGATGGTATATAATTTAGACTTTTCGTCAAAATATTGAATTATCTTAATGTTAACGTCAGGTCTCTCCGTATTATACGTGATCGTAATTTTTTCATAATCTTTATTAATCGGAGTCGTAAGCCCTGTAGGGTAGATGATTTTAAACCCATTAATGTCATTCTTCTTCGTGCTTTTATAATGTTTTGAGTATGAAAAGTTTTCAATTGCACTTTTAGTGACGATAATTGACTCACCTTTCTTTAAACCGTATTCGGTACATTCATAATCGTCGACAACCGTAGAATTTCTTTTCTTTTCAATCAGGTAGGACAAGGTTGCAGATGTCCCTCCGTGTTCCAGTTTTTGTTGGTTTACAGAACAATAGAAATGACCTTTGTCCACCGTCATTGCGTTGACTTGTTCCGGATTTGAAATGGTGGGATGTATATCTTTTGCTGGATCGTTGTCGCTTCCTCCTGAACCGCATCCAACTAATCCGATACAAACGGCCATATAAAGCAAAGAGATTTTATTCATACTGTATTTCTCAATTAAGATGTGTGATTGCAAATAACGATTAATTATATTTATATAAAGTGAAAATTTTTATTTTTAATTGAACGGTGTTTTATTGATAATTTAATCGTTTGCTTTTATTTTGTCTCTTACGGTATCTATGTTTTCATTTATGGTATGAATTATTAGAATTGCACAATTGTGAGTTGCAATAGGATAATAATCGCTAGCCAACTACTTGTGTAGGTACCGTTATGATTTATGTATCCGTTAAGTCTAAGTTTTTAGTCTTAATTTCATGTATTTATCGTGAAAGTGACTTAGAAGTAAATACTTAACGTCGTTTGAGGGGAGCCTGGACTTCACTGATCTTGTTTTTCATCAAGACGTTGTATAATGAACAAGGACTCTATTTCCAACTTGTTGATACATATCAGATCTCACGGATCTGATATGCATTCCAAGTTATTCTCACTAAGGCAAGAATCCTAGCTTATTTAAGGATAGAAAGTTTACTTGGGTGTAGAAGATATTAGTAATCCAATGTGCCACGGATAGGGTAGTTATTGTTTGGATCGCGAATCCATGCCAATCCGCGTGATAGCGCGCCAAGCTCAGGGCGAACAAACGGGTTGTTTGAAATATCCACCACGTGTAAGTCGCCGTGTTCATTCACCACAAACAGACCTGGTTCTGCGAAATTATGATCGGTTTCCTGTTCAGATCGAGGAATAGATACATACAAGCCTAGCGTTTTCATTTGTTCTTCGGTCAGGCCGTAAGCGATAGAGAAGCTGATTTCGAGTTTCTCTAGATGCCCCTCTAGCTGTGCTTTTGAGTCGCCAGAAACGGCAAGAATATCGACGCCAGCATCAGCGAAAGCCTGTTTGTAACTCTCAAGCTCGTTGAGGTACTTAGTACAAAGAGGGCAGTGTTTACCACGATAAACGAATACTGCTTGCCAAGTCGCATCACCTTGCGGCTGACCCAACGTTACGCTTGAACCATCTAGCAAAGTGGCTTGAAGATGAGGGAAGCTGTCGCCCGCTTTAAGTTTCACTGAAGTTGCCATATTGACTCCCGAATTGGTGGTGTATATCCATGAATGCCCCTTTCTCAACAAAGCGATTGGGGGATGAGACTTCAATGTAGACTCTGTTTTGCGGTGTTTCAACTAGTTAACTTTTAGTAACCTGCAATAAGGTAGTAGAGTGCAAAAGATGAAAAAGCAGAACTTAAGATACAACGAAGTGGGGGTGTAGTATCAGGAGCTAAGTTCTGCTTGAGGTTAGGCTATGACCACTGGAACATATCGTTAAGATAAACCAGAGTCATCACTTCTATTTTATTACTCGATTGAGCTAGGCGTTGCTGAAAAAAGTACGCCATCATTGGCTTCTTCATTTTTTCCTCCTTTAGCTGACGAGTAAATTATGTGTATAAAAGGGGATATAAAAAAGAGAGTGCTTTTGTTGGCTTTTTTCCTAATAACGTAAATATATGGGGCTTTAAAGCCGAATTTGGAGGTTAATTGTGGAAAAGGGGAACAGATAATTAGGAAGTTTTCTTATTTTATTACCGCCAACTTAAGTAAACTATTCCTATCCACAAACTTCACAGATCTAAGGTTGATTCAGTGTCTGATCTCAATTTGTTTCGCTATTACCAACGATTACTCTCGTTTAGCGTTGGTGATGAAACAAAAACCACGTTACAGGACATTGCCGACATCATGTTCACTTCTTCTCGGCATGCTCGTAGCCTGCTAACGCAGATGCAGCAGAAGGCGTGGTTGAGCTGGCACCCGAAAGCTGGGCGGAACCAACGATCGACTCTTATTCTGAATATGGAGTTAGACGTTTTAAAAGAGAGCTTGGCTCTTGAACGTATCAAGTTAGGCAAGTATGAAAAAGCACTGGCGATATTAGATGAAGACGAAATGGCATTTGGCCGTTTGTTAAAAACAACGTCTGGTGCTTCTGTGCAAGAAGGACAGCTCAATATTCAATTAACCTATAAGCGAATGTTTGAGCGTGTCGTTCCACATCAACTTCAGCGTAGCAGCGAACGTTTCTTATTAAGGCAAATCTATTGTTGCTTAGTTTCGAGTGATCACAATGGGAAAGTGCAACCAGAACTCGCACATCACTGGCGTTATGACGAAGACACCTACGAATGGACTTTCTACCTTCGTCCAGGTCTGACTTTTCATAATGGTAATTCCATTGATGCAGAAACAGTGGTTAGCTTGTTTGCAAAGTTGAGTTCACTACAGTATTACGAAAAAGAGTTGGCACATGTTGCTAACATTACTGCGCCAACGCCATTGAAAGTTGTTTTTAAGCTTAATCGAGCTGACTTGGGCTTTGCTGGACTTATTTCTGGAGTGAAATACGGCATTCAACCAGTAAGCCAAGTTAACGTAGCGAATAACAAGCTGGTGGTCGGAAGTGGCCCATTCTCTGTTGTCGAGCACAATGAAAGTCGTTTAAAACTGCAAGCATTTAATGGTTACTATGCATGTAGAGTTCTAACGGATTTGGTGACTATCTGGATTGTTAATGACGAGCAAATGGAGAACCCGTCATTGGCAGCAAATACGTTGCAAAGGGATGCTTCGCCCGAGGAGGATTTGTGTGGACACTATATGTCGACGCAAAACCGAGAAAACTCATCGGCGAGCAAGCGTAGTCGAATAGAAGATGGTTGCTTATTCGCCTTATTTAATCAGCACGCTAAGCACAAACTCTCTTTAGCGCAGCGCCGTTATACTAGTGAGCTAATTCAACCTGAGCACTTGGCCGAAGTGATGCGCCGCGAGAATATTGTATTTGGGAGTATACCCGCTTATAACCTGCTACCAGGTTGGAAGCCAGTGCTCCGTCCGTTTAGTGAGCCGCTTAAGTTACCTAAACACATTACGATAGCCGGATATAACTATACCGCATTGCGTCGCTGTGCGCGGGCTATTTCTAATCGTTTGGCGAGTGTTGGCAGTAAAGTAGAAATTGTTATGTATTCCTACCGTGAGCTGAACGAGAAGGCTAAGAACGGTGAGCTAAATGAGACGATGGTCGTGACGAACATAAACCTAGATGATAATCGTCATGCCTCAGCGTTCACGAACTTCTTCAGCAACGCTGTGCTATTCCACACTTTGGGAGAAAAGAACGCACAATGGTTAGATGAACAACTACAGAGAGTCAGATCTTTCGTTCCACTTGAGGACTACCTTAATGCATTGGAGCCAATTGCATCGACGTTGATCAGCGAGTATTGGATTGCACCCATGTTCCACCATACACAAACTTTGCGTTTCCAAGGTGTTTTAGAAGACGTCGCTCTTACTAACTGGGGTTGGCCAGATATTCGCTCGGTGTGGTCTGCGGATTAACTGCCTTAGTTATATAGCAAAGTGCTGCTTCACGAATTCAATGAAGGCTCTGGTTTTCGCCGATTGATAGATGAGCTGCGGATACACCAAGTACACCGCGTTGTGCTGGTGGTCGGTTTCTTCCGATAAAACCTGCACTAGACGGCCGTGCTCAACGTCTTGTTCGACAAAGTAACTTGCTAACCGAGCAATGCCATTGCCAGACAGGGCTGATTCTTTGAGTAAGCGGTTTTCATTGCTTGAAAGCCAACCTTGGGTTTGAACTGTTCCCGTTTTTAACGGCCACTCTTTTTGATGCAATGTGGTTAAGCATTGATGCTCTTGTAAATCATCTAATGTCTCCGGCGTACCTTCTTCTTGCAGATACTGAGGAGAGGCAACCAGCCAGTGGTGGTAGTCCAAAAGGTGATGCGCAATCATATTCTCTGGCGGCGTTCTTGTCGCTCGAAACGCAAAATCAACGCTGGTTTCTGTCAGATTAAACGCTTGATAGCTAGAAAGGATCTCGAACTCTACGTTTGGATGTAAAGCGCGAAACGCTACGCACAAATCATGCAGCACCGCTTCAGCAAACATCTTGGGAGCGGTAAGACGAATCAGACCGTCTATTTGTTCAGATCGCTGACTTAAACTCTTTTCCATTTCCATTACGCGGCGTTTGAGATCTTCCGCTTGTGCAAAGATCGATTCACCTTCTGCCGTCAATCTCACGCTGCGTGTGGTTCGAACAATCAAAGGCGTTGCGAGTTCCGATTCCAATCGCTTGATTTGTTCCGACAGGTAACTTTTAGAGATACCAAGTTGCTCTGCTGCTCTAGAAAAGTTGAGTGTTTGAGCCACTTCAGCAAACAGCATCAGTTTTTCGATTCTCTTATAATCTGCCATCTTTATTGCTCGCTTTAATTGTTCGGTAACGAGGATAATGAATTCGATTTTACGGTATTAAACTAATTTTTACGAACGGTAAGATGGTTCGAGTTAATTTAAGAAATTGAAGATGCAGAAATCGGAAAAGTGAGAATAACGATGAACAATCCAACACTACCGCTCGCCAAAACCTTACCTAACGTTAGCCGCTTGGTCTTCGGCTGTATGGGACTTGGAGGGGAGTGGAATCGCAACCCATTAACCGCCCAAGATGAAAACCAAGCTTATGCCGCTGTAGAGGCAGCATTAGAGGTTGGCATCAATCTCTTTGATCATGCGGATATCTACAAATTCGGTAAGGCTGAAGAAGTGTTTGGGCGCATCTTAGCCAATGACTCAACCTTACGAGAACGAATGTATCTGCAATCAAAGTGCGGCATCCGTCTAGGAGATGAGCAAGGTGTTAAGCAGTATGACTTCTCTGCCAAATGGGTGACGGCTTCTGTTGAGGGCATTCTTGAACGCCTTGGCGTGGAAAATCTTGATGTTTTGATGCTGCATCGTCCT
The DNA here is from genome assembly GCF_033339955.1 of Vibrio sp. 1731. Classification (NCBI taxonomy): domain Bacteria; kingdom Pseudomonadati; phylum Pseudomonadota; class Gammaproteobacteria; order Vibrionales; family Vibrionaceae; genus Vibrio; species Vibrio sp. 1731. Next base: position 219,112 of record NZ_JAWOVO010000009.1, read on the forward strand.
GATCCTTTGGTTGAATTTGAAGAACTGGGCACAACGCTAAAAGCCCTGAAACAAGCTGGCAAAGTTAACCACTTCGGTGTTTCTAACATGAACAGTGCTCAAATTGACCTTCTTCAACAAGCAACGGGCGAAGTTGTTGTGGCGAACCAGTTGGAAATGAGTCTGGCTAAGTCTGACTTTATTAAGCAAGGCATGGGGCTTCCTTCGTCGGAATCTGACTACGTTGCGGGAACACTGGAACATGCCCGTAAGCATAATATCCAACTGCAAGCGTGGGGCAGTATGGCGCAAGGAAGATTCTCAGAGCGTGGTTTACATTCTGATGATCACAACACCAGACAGACGGCGGAGATGGTGATGGCGCTAGCAGCTGAATATGGCGTGTCGTCTGAGGCGATTGTTTTAGCCTTCCTAACGCGTCACCCAAACCAAATTCAGCCTGTTATTGGTACTGCAAACCCACAGCGTATTCGCGCTTGTGCTCAAGTAGAGAACGTCACGCTATCACGTAGCCATTGGTATGGCTTGTTCGAGAAAACCCTTGGTCATGAGATCCCGTAGGAGAGAAAAATGAAATACGTACAAGTTCAAACTCTGATTCAAACGGCATTGGAAATTGCGACTGCTCGCAAGCAGAACATTGCGGTTGCCGTGGTTGATACACATGGAGAATTGCTCGGTTTTGCCCGAATGGATGATGTGAGTGTGCAAGCAGGTTTGTTGGCACATAACAAAGCTTACACCTCGGCTAGAGACCGTCAGCCTAGCGGCAATCTGGGTGCTTGGGCTCGTGAGACGGGTAAGCAGTTGAGTTATTGGACTGACCCGAAGATCACAGGCTTTATGGGTGGTGTACCTGTAGAACAAGAGGGGAAAGTCGTCGGTGCAATTGGTATCAGTGGTTTGGCTGAGCAAGATGATGAAGCACTTGCGATGGAAGTATTAAACGCGCGTTGAGTATAATGTTTATCAGTAGGTGTGATGCTTTGTCCCGCTTTGTACTCACTGTAGGGACTCAAGTTCACAGGCTTCGTCGAGTCACAGTGCTATCTAATAGCCTGAAGTAAGCAGAAGTTGAAATCGCGAACTATGATTAATTTATTTGAAAGCTTTGAGGCCTAAATATGTTTCATAAGGTATTCGTTTCGCTATTTTTTGTTCTCCTCTCAGGCTGTGGTACGAGTGACAGCGCGTTAAAAGAGAGCGGTTATGATGAAGCTTATATCCAAGGCTTTCATGACGGTCGGCATAGTGGTATGCAAGAGGCAGGGAATGATTTTGAACACTATATTAAGGACGAAACAAGGTATCAAACCGACTCAGATTATCGACAAGGCTGGGATGCTGGTGAGGTAGAGGGTAACAAGTTACAAAAGCAGGCGACCGCGATAGGACAAGGCATGATTGATAATTCGTATGAAGAACGTGATGTCTTTGATCCTGATAAAGTGGCGAAAGATGCAATAAAAGGCGTTGATACATCGGAATTAAAAAGCCTAGAGTAACGGACTGATATAAAGAATAAAACTCGTCATTTGACGAGTTTTATTTTTGTCTAAACGATTCATGTTTCAACGCTCAACAGGACATTCACGTTTGGGTATGAGTAATGTGGTTAATCACCTTTCTTGTTCTTTTGTTCAAGGATTAACGATAACAGGCGAACGAGCAGGGACTGAGCTTCCGGTGAGAGCAATCGCGCCACGGCCGTTAAGTCATTTGCTGTGACATGCTGAACATCACGTACATCTAAGGCAATATCTAGGTCAGTCAAATGAAGCGAACGCAATATGGCACGATATTGTGAGAGTTTAAGATCGGACTCTCCGCGCTCGATCCTTTGATATGTTTTTACGCTCATTCCAGCGATGTTTGCCATTTGCTCACGGGAGAGGCCATTCGATTTTCGTCTTGCGATCAGTGCTTGAATTATAGGGTCTACCTGCATGTGCTCTCCTGAAAGGACAGTTTTGACCTAAACGGAGCAAGAAGTGGACCAGTTTAACCACCACATATTTACCTGCTTTGCAATCAGTATAAAAATAACTGTCTTATAAAAACGTAAATATTTTAGTCAGTTATTAACTCAATGGAAAAGTATCAATCATACAAATCAATAGAAACGAAAGCTTCTATTCGCAAAATGCAACGCATTTTAGATCATTTATTTAGTGAAATTGATCAGCAACATCGTGAGACTAAAGAGAATGTTGTGACACTGATTCAACAGTCACAACAGCGATTGATGAACTACAAAGAGCTTTACCTTCACAAAGAATCGATAAGTGAAGTAGAGCTGCGGATGGCGCATGAAAACATGAGTGAGACTGAGAAGCAGGTCGCCGATATGGGTATTCCAGTGTTAACTTATATCATTGGCGCGCTAGATAAAGCGTATTAACACAGTCGTAAAGTCGGGCGATACAAGATTTACGCAATTTCGATCAATTGATGACATCTAAAAGAAAGGATGCAAATGCTGGGGAACCACACCCAGCATTCGGACACTCATTTACCTATATTTTCGAACCGTAAATCAGTGTTTAGAGGTATGTGAACCGAACGTGTCGGTACGCAGCGAATAATAGCGATATTGTCCGATCTAGGCTACGTCCTCGGAATCTAACACCTTCACTTAAACTGTAAATTAATCTGTACACCCAGCCAAATTGAGCCATTGAGCACGTTCTTCCTTCTCTTTAAGCGATAAAAGACTAATTAGTGACGAAAAAAACAACACATCTTAGGTAAAAGATAAGAGTTGTTAAAATATATCGCTATAAGATTGACCTTTTGCTTTTCAATCGTCCTGCTTATGCCTTACAATCTTTTCGAACCAAATCCATTCATAACGAATGGGGTTGATGAATTAAGATGAACAATTTTGCTTCGAACCCAAAGTTGCGCACATTTCATCAACGATGACATCGCCAAAAACGACTCTCAAGTGTTCATGTGCAAATGATTAACCACCTTTTGTTGCGTGTCTTCTTAGCCATACAGGGCTCTTGTAACATAGTGCTCTTGTAACCAAATTTTGACTAAGTCGGAGCGTTTTGTTGTGTGCTTTAGATAAAGCACAACTGGCGAGAAATTAACGGATTGAATTTAGAGGTATTAACCGTGAACCTAAAACTTGTCGGCAGCTCCCTGATCGTTGCAGGTACTGCTCTTGGCGCTGGTATGCTTGCTATACCAATGGTGCTTGCTCAATTTGGCCTCCTTTGGGGCACTCTTCTTATGTTGTTCATCTGGGCTGGAACGACTTATGCTGCGCTGCTCCTTCTTGAAGCCAGTTGCAAAGTAGGTGGTGGTGTGAGCATGAATGCAATTGCTCGCGAAACGCTTGGTAAAGGAGGCCAGTTGGTAACCAACAGCTTGCTTTACGCCCTGTTAGTTTGTCTATTAATGGCTTACATCATTGGTGCGGGTGATCTCGTACAAAAAGTAACAGCCTCAATTGGGCTTCCAACATCTACGATCTCAAGCCAAGTCGGTTTTACTCTTTTAGTTGGTATCATTGTTTCGGCAGGTACAGGGGTAGTAGATAAGCTGAATCGCGGTTTGTTCCTAGGCATGATCGTAGCGCTGATCCTGACACTTTTTGCGCTTGCACCAAGCGTCTCGTTTGAAGGACTTGATGAGGTTGTGAGCGACGATAAAATGGCACTTATCAAAACCAGTTCGGTGCTTTTCACCAGTTTCGGTTTTATGGTCGTGATCCCATCGCTTGTAACTTACAACAAAGAAGCGAGTAAAACACAGCTGCGTAATATGATTATCGTGGGCTCAACTATTCCGCTTGTTTGTTACCTATTATGGTTGTTAGCGGTTGTCGGCAATCTACCACCTCATGAGCTTGTTCAATACTCCAACGTAACAGAGTTGATCTCGGTACTAGGTCAGCAATACGAGGGCTTAGAGTTCATCCTATCCATGTTTACTGGTTTGGCACTACTAACGTCGTTCTTAGGTGTTGCAATGGCGCTATACGATCAAAATGCAGACCTACTGAAAGCAAGTAAGCCAGTGATTTTTGTTACTACTTTTGTGCTACCACTATTAGGTGCTGTATTTGCGCCAGAACACTTCCTAGCTATTCTCAGCTACGCGGGGATTATTCTTGTGTTTCTCGCGGTCTTTGTTCCATTATCAATGACCATGAAAGTGCGTCGAGTGCCGGTAGAAGATGACAATATTTATGAAGCTGGTGGCGGCGCAATGGGAATGAGCATGATCTTCCTATTCGGCTGTTTCTTGCTGTTTGCCCAAGCAGTATAAAATCACGCTAGCTTATTTAAAAACTGAGCCGCTCGTAGTCAAACGGGCGGCTTTTTTGTATTCATAGCCGAACCCAGGCCACTCGAAGTCATCAGCATTTGTGATGTTTGACGTTTCTCTGATAATCACGGTTAGCGCTGACTTTTTAGTAAAACTCCTTAGCGAAAGGCTGACATGTACAGTGATTCACCCTTCTATTATATCGATGTTGATATGAATAAGAGGCTCTGTTGTGTCAAAGCAATTATCTTTTGCCATGGTTGGCGTTATGTTGTCTTTAGGTGTGTTGAGTACAGAAGCGGTGGCTGACCCGAAGCATAAGCATGGACATCGGTACGATCACCATCATGCGCATCACCACCATCATAAACACAAGCGCAAGCACAAGCATAAACACAAACATCGTGACGTTATTTATGTGGAGACCAGACGACCAAGGCGCAGTTACTATTACCATGACCGAATTCCTCGGAATAGTACCTACATAAAGATTGGAGATTTCACTTATCTAAAAGTGGACGACCGTTATTATCGCCGTTCTAATGATCGCTATATCCATGTCGAGTTCAATTAAACTTGAAAGGGCACATAGTCGGCGTTCTTGTAATGTTGAGCTTAATAGCAACAACATGTCACATGTAACATCGACCAATACTAGGGTTGAGGGTTAAAAACAAAAACAGCGAGCCGGTGCTCGCTGCTTTTGCTTAGATGAGTGTTAGACAGTAAATCTATTTAAGATTTGATCTTGTTTATGTACATCTTCTTGTTGCGCCTGCATCGCGTCGTTGGTTCGATTTGCCGATTCGGCGACTTGAGTCGATAGGTCTTTAATATTCACCGTATTGTTGTTGATCTCTTCAGCGACAAGGCTTTGCTCTTCCGCTGCTGAGGCAATTTGCAAGTTCATATCGGAAATACGCTGAATCGCGTCACGAATGCGTTGTAACGCACTATTTGCTAAATCCGCTTTTTCAACGGCCTCTATAGCACTACCTTTGCTTTGATGCATGGCATTTGCCACAGAAGAAGCGCCAGATTGTAGTTGCTCAATCATAGTACGAATCTCTGTTGTCGACTCTTGAGTACGTTGTGCCAGTGTACGGACTTCATCTGCAACAACGGCGAAGCCTCGGCCAGATTCTCCCGCACGTGCAGCCTCGATTGCGGCATTCAACGCGAGTAAGTTCGTTTGGTCCGCAATATCGTTGATGACTTTTAGAATCGTTTCGATATTGGCGGTAGCAGATTCCAACACTTGTACTTCTTCGACTGCAAGGTCAATGCTATCGGAAAGCATGTTTATCGTTTGTGTCGATTCACCAACGATAGAAGACCCCTCAACCGTTGCTTGGTCGGCTTCTTTGGCTGCACTTGCCGCACCTTGCGCATTATTAGCAACCTCTGTCGCGGTGACAGACATCTCATGCATCGCGGTAGCAAGTTGTTCTAGCTCTTGCAGTTGAGTGTGAATTGCGCCTGCCGAGTCTTTTGCGCCCTCAGCGGTGATTTGAGTTCCGTTTAAAATTTGATCAGAAATACGTTTCGACTCAATGATTTGCTGTTGTAAGTTCTCCATGAACGTATTGAAGTTTGTGGCAAGCTCAGAAAACTCTTGGTCAGTATCTGTTTCGAGGCGTTGTGTAAGGTCGCCTTTCCCTGATGCTACATCTTTAATCGCATTGTTTAGCGTGTCCAAAGGACGCATGAGAGTGCGAATCAACAGAGTTAGGGCGATAATAGATGCAATCACGGCAATGATTGAATAAATAATAGCGTTGTTACGAAGCTCTCCTACGGCAGAATAGGCAACAGCTTCATCGATCACCGAACCTACGTACCAGTTCTCGCCAGGAATGTGAGTCAGGTTAACCATGTAGCGGTTGCCATCAATCTCAACATGTTGTGCTGATTGCGTAAGTTCGATTTGCGGGAGGTAGCTACCGACTTTCTCACCGTTGTATTTACTTTGAGGGTGAGCAATGGTTGTGCCATCAGCGGTGACCAGAAATAAGTAACCAGCATCAAACAGATTCACTTGGTTGACCAGATCTGAAAGGGTAGTTAATTCGAGGTCATAAAACATACCGGCTAAAAACTGGCCATTTTCTTTTACTGGTGTACCAACAGAGATGATAACGTTTTTCGAAGACGCATCGACGTACGGATCGGTTACGACCAAATCGCCTTTGCTCTTAGCTGCAATAAACCAAGGACGCTGACGTGGGTCGTAGTCTGGACCCGCATCCCAGCCGTCGTCATTTTCAATCACAAAGCCATTACTTTCATAACCAAAACCGATGGCAAGGAAGCTGCTTTTTGGTGTGGGTCTTTCAAGTATGTTTTGAACATAGCTATGTGAACTGGGGTCAAGCTCAATCACTTCAGTAATGGAGCGAGCGAGATCCTTCTTTGCATTCATTTCTGATTGCACAGTGTTACCAACACTGGTCAATATCTCGTTGACACTTGAGTCGATTTGCTCCTGAGTTTGGGAGCGGATGGTCATAACTTGTTGTGTCGACAATAACGACACGGTAATTAGCAGCAAAAATGAAGAGGCTGTGACAACCTTATGTCTGAATTTCATGAGCTTTCCTCTGATTCTCCCGGTTGGTTCCACTTTGCTTTCGCCTCTTTTAAACCGAGCGAATTGGGCATAAAGAGAAACCTATTGTGTTTGGTTATATTTTTATCGACATCTTTGTCAAAAACATGAACTCATTTGTCGTCTTTTTTAACTAAATTTAAACAAACCGACAATTTACGTTAAAACTTGTGAGTGTGATCATGTTTGCGAGCTCAATTAATGAAATCGTCATAATGAAAAGAATTGCTTAACAAACAGTGGCATTAACTGGCTTTACAGGTGAGGTGATGAAAATTTTGTTGGTGCTGAAAGGTGTTTTGTTGAAGTTTTGTCTTTGTAAATTATGAGCTTTTTACTAAAAGCCTAATGTGGACGGAGTTTTAGGTATAAAAAAGGCCCCGACGATGCGGAGCCTTTGTTAATTGACGTCTCGATTTTAGAAAATAAGATGAGCAACGCCAGCAATCACAGGTAACGTGATTAACGTACGTAAAATGAAAATTACGAAGAGCTCTACAATGTTTACTGGAATTTTGCTGCCTAACAGTAGGGCACCTACTTCCGACATGTAAATAAGCTGAGTTACTGACATTGCTGCAATAACAAAACGTGTCATTTCGTTATCGATTGAGGCCGCTAAAATTGCTGGAATAAACATATCCGCAAAGCCAACAACGATTGTCTGTGATGCTGCAACAGCTTCAGGGACTTGCAGTAGCTCTAGGTATGGGATAAACGGTTGACCCAGAATTGCAAATACAGGTGTGTATTCTGCAATCACCAATGCAACGGTACCAAGACCCATCACTACAGGTAATACGCCAAATACCATGTCGACTGCGTTGTGTACGCCTTCTTTAAATACAGACTGAACCGATGTGACTTGACCAGCACGCTTAAGAGCTAGATCCATACCCCAAGAGAATGTGGTGTGGCCTTCTGGCACTGCATCTGCGTCTTTATCTGGGTTGCTGCCGTCAATGTAGCGATCTTTCTTCAGACTAAGCGGAGGCAGGCGAGGAATGATAATCGCAGCTACGATACCAGCTAGACAGATAGCGCCGTAGAAAGGCAAAAATAAGTGCTCTAGTTTTACCTGAGCGATAACAACTAGGCTAAACGTGATCGATACTGCTGAGAAAGTGGTCCCGACAACAGCCGCTTCACGCTGAGTATAGAACTTATTTTCGTATTGCTTGCTGGTTAGCAAGATACCAACACTTCCGTCGCCTAACCAAGATGCCATACAGTCAATTGCACTGCGGCCAGGTAGGTTGAATACCGGACGCATTATTTTACTGAGTAACGCACCAAATAGCTCCAGAAGACCGAAGTTCAAAAGAAGCGGAAGCAGTAAACCCGCGAAAATGAAAACGGCAAACAGAGTAGGTAGGAGACCAGTAAGAACAAGCCCGCCAGTGTTTTCTTCCCAAATTGCTTTTGGACCCACTTGGAAAAACGTCATTAACACGGCAGCGCCGCCGATTAAACGAACAACGAGCCAAAGTGGAGATGGGTTGAAGAGACCGTTTAAAAAACCATTACGTAAAATTGCAGCTGGCTTAAAAATTTTGCAAAGAACAGAAGCAACGGCCATGAAAGCGATGATACTGGTGACGATAGCAATCAAGGTATCGCCTAACACCGCTGGGATGACTTTTGCCATCACGGCAACGGGAATGGTTAGGCCACCATCGTAAGAGATCGGAGCCATAAAGAGTAGAAGACCAATTAGGGAAGGGATGAAAAACATCCAAAAGTTGCCCTTAGGAGCTTCAGTAGCATTAGTGGTGTTATGCATAGTTGTCTCGTGTTACTACTAGTCAATACTTGCCATTTCCATGACATAAATATTCACTAAACATCCGTATTTAATCACAGTTTTGCGGAGGGTACCCGCAAACTGCATCCATTGCAATACTATTCATTAAATACATCTAGTTATTCAGCCGATTTGTCGGGTAATTGGTCAAATAACGTCTAAGTGTATGCGAATATGTTGCTTGTGTTAGAAAATTGTAGCACGAGGGGCGAATTGCGCAGTGAATTATGGGGCGCATTGTGACTGGAATAATAAAATGGTAAACAAATGTGATTTTGATCTAACTAACTTCTTTGCCAGAAATTCAGTTAGCCTTATCTATTCTAAGGTTTTTAGTGGTGTCAAAATACCGTTCAGCGTTTCTTGTACCGTTGCAGTGTGAACCTATTGAGCCAAATCCGATTGAAGCATGTCGCTTCAATCGGATCGAAATTTTATGCTTTTTGTTGACGGCTAAGTATGTATAGGTAACTCCAGTAAATCAGAGCTGTAGAAAAAGCCAATATTGCTGGGAAAACCAGCGTATATAAACCATATACCGTAAATAGAGCCGCTCCCGCGACGCCGCCAAACAAAAAGCCAAAGAAAATGAATAGGAATAATTTTGCTTTACGTCGGTCAAATTGACGACCTCTCAAGCTCTCTCCAATCATAATCCCTAGATCGGTGATGATTCCGGTCATATGTGTGGTTCTGACTACTGCGCCGCTAAACGTGGTGATCATTGCGTTTTGTAATCCACATGCTGCTGATGCTAGATATTGGCCGTACAAATCCCCTTGCACCAAAAAGCCCAAGCTGAGTAAGAGCAAGCTCCCTTCTATGCACAGTGCAACACCATATCTTCGCCCTAGTTTTAACGCACTGCTTTCAATAAAAAAGCCGCTAAAGGCAGCGCCAATCAAAAAGCTAAATACGATGAAGAGCAGGTGAATGGAGCTATCCACACCTGTTAGCAAGCTGTTCCCTAGCTGAGTTACGGTTCCCGAAAGATGAGTTATCGCTTGGTGTTGAAAGCCGAGAAGACCAACGGCGTTGACGCAGCCCGCGAGAAGAGCTAGTAGAAACGCGCCATATTCCACCCAACGAGGAAGTCTGGAAATCACAATAAACCCCAACCAAATATTAGGAGCCGATTATAACGCTCACACCGAGTTACGAAACCCTTTACAGTAAAACTCGATTGATCATTCTCAAAAAAATCTCACTTATAGGTCGTTTGTCCGAGCCAAAGTAAATACGTGAACGCGGATTGCTCGCTAGCAGATGTGTTCCGTTGTGCATTCGAAACTCACCCACCCGTGTTTCATTTGTTCATAGACTGAAACGGTAGGTTGGTGGAACTCTTTATCGGTAAATAGACCGACGGGAATGATCATGATTTCCGGGTATGCAGAAACGAACAACCTCATTGTCGTGCCGCAGGATGGACAAAAGTCATACTGAACCTCACTGCCATCATCGCCAATTCGGGTATAGCTAGTGACTTCACCGTTTAAAGTGACGTGCTCTTTTTCAAAGCGAGCTTGTACCCCAAAAACACTGCCAGTTCGTTTTTGGCATTCGAAGCAATGGCAGACAGACGTGTGGGTGGGCTCTCCCTTACAACGGATCTCAACTAAACCGCAGGCGCACTCGCATGTATGAATGGTTTTTGTCATCGTGATTACCTATTTGTCCCAATACACCAATAGACCTAGAGCACAGAGCTTGTGTCACTAGCTCGTTATGAGCTCTGGACTTGAAACTATTTGGATACAATCAGTTTAGTTTAATTTTGAAACACTTGAAGAGGTGAAATCATTTGGGTATACAATGGTATACTCGCTTTTCGTTTATACCTTGAAACAAGGAACTCTTCATGACTCACAAAAAAATCCTGCCGATACCACTTATTCTACTTATTCCAATCGTTTTATTGGTTGTGGTTGTGATCGCAGGTGTTTATCGTTTTAGTTTGTCTGATGACGAGATCATGGCTAAGTTTCCTCAAACAAAAGTAGAAACGAACGTTATTGTGCAAGAGACGCTTGGTATCACTGCACGTAATCCTTGGACGATCCAAGTCCCCGAGCAGGGTGCGGTCACTTTTCTTGATGAGTGGGATAAAGAAAACGGCTATTTGATAGGTGACTATGATGCAGGTGTGACGAAAGGTCAGGTACTTGTTCCAACTGCGTCGATTAGTCAGCGTGAGATTGAAGGTGTTTCATGGGTTGTTGCACCGATGATTGTAACGACACAAGGTAGCGGTTCGTTTAACTATGTTGGCTTGTTCAAGTTTGACCCCTTGCCGAGCCGAGTTGTCCTTTTAGACAGTATTTTTGTTGGTGACCGCGTGAAATTTACTCAGCTCGAATGGAAAAGTGATACAACTATCACGCTTTCATATTTAGCGCACGGTGACGATCAAGCAATGGCAGACACGCCAAATCAATTCAATTCATCCACATTACAGCGTGTAGGGAATAACTTACATATGCAACAGTGATGAATTTTTTTTGAGTTCTGTAAAAATTCAGTATTTTCTGCGCTAGATCTCGAAATTTCCTAGTGATTTCTTATTCGGGAATGCATAAGCTATGAGCCTTGTTTGAAAGGAGATAGTAATTCCCGTGTCTACAAATGAAATTACAAGACGGTTGCCGAATCTGACAAGTCGTAGAGCGCTGCTGTTATACTCCTTGCCAGTTTTAGTTGCGATTGGTGTTTCTCACTCTCTCAAAGAGTCATCTTTAACCAAAACCATCGCATTGAACCTACCTGAATCTCAGGTCGTTGAAAAAATTCTTGATGCGACAACTGCCGAAGTTGTCACTCCCCCGAACTTCGAATATCAAATCCAAACAGGTGACAACCTAAGCACTATTTTTAGTCAGCTAGGTTTCGGTTACAGCTCGTTAATGAAAGTAATGGAAACGGATTTGAACTACTTGGCACTTGATACACTTAAGCCGGGCAATACGCTCCGTTTCTGGCGTGATGATGCAACAGGCGAGTTAGCGAAAATGGAACTGCAATTTTCTATTGCAGATAAAGTGGTCTACAAGCTGAATAGTGATGGTAGCTATGACTTTACTGATATTTCCATTCCTGGCGTGTGGAGCCAAGAACCTTTAGTTGGCGTTATTCAAGGCAGTTTTTCTTCTTCTGCCAGTCGTTTAGGTTTAACGTCGGCGGAAGTGAGTCAAGTCGTAAGCTTACTCAAAGAACAACTTAACTTTGGACGTGATCTTCGTGCAGGTGATCGATTTGAAGTTGTTCGTCGCTCACAAAGCATCAATGGTGTACCAACAGGTAAGAACGAAATTGAGGCGATTAAGATTTATAATCGCGGCCGCGAGATCACCGCTTACCTTCATACTGATGGTCAATTCTACAATGCCAAAGGTGAAAGCTTACAGCGCGCATTCCAGCGTTACCCTGTAAGTAGCCGTTGGCGTATCAGTTCTGGCTTTAATCCTAATCGTTTACATCCAGTAACGGGGCGTGTTGCGCCGCACAACGGCACTGACTTTGCTGTACCAACCGGTACACCAGTCGTTTCTACTGGTGATGGTACAGTGATCATGACTCGTAAACACCCTTATGCGGGTAACTACGTGGTTGTTGAGCACGGCAGCAAATACAAAACCCGTTACTTACACCTAAGTAAGATTTTGGTGAAGAAAGGGCAAAAGGTTTCTCGAGGCCAGCGTATCGGTCTTTCTGGTAAAACAGGTCGAGTGACTGGGCCACACCTTCACTATGAGTTGATTGAATACGGCCGTCCAGTTAACGCTATGCGAGCAAATATCCCAATGGCGAGTTCTGTTCCTAAGAAAGAGATGGCTACTTTTGTCGCGAACAGAGATGAAATGGATAGACTATTACGCGATAAAGAGAAAGCAGTGCTGTAATAAAGTACTTCGCTCAAAAAACAAAAAGAGACTAAGCATAGCTTGGTCTCTTTTACTTTGTGCATTAACTAGATTTGAATTCTATGACAGCAGTCTGTTCAGTACGTTAGGCACTCCGCACTTCACGTTCATTTATCAGGTGTACGATTTCTTCAACACTGTGTGGACGAGAGTAAAAATAACCTTGGATGTAGTGGCAGCCCATTTCAATTAACTTTTGTAGTGCTCTATCGTCTTCTACGCCTTCGGCAATCAAATCCACATCAAGCAGCTCTGCCAATTGCGCTATCAAAAACACTACTTGTTCAGAGGTTGTATTTGAGAGCATGTTCTGCACAAAGGTAGCATCGATTTTGATGCTATCAATCGGATAATTGTGTATATAGTTCAAGCTTGAGTATCCCGTACCAAAATCATCCAGTGCGACTTTAAAACCCAAGTATCGCAACGAGTTAAGTACCATCTGTTCACGGCCACTTTGTGAGAGTAAGACGGTCTCGGTGAGCTCTATAACAAAGTCTTTTGCTTCGTGCTGATACTTTTCAACCATGTTGGTTAAGTGATTAATATAACGGTTGGAATCAACCAGCTCATACGCTGAGCAATTGATGGAGAGTTTGACTTTATAGCCTAGGTTCGCTTCGAGTTCTTGCTTTGCGATACACGCGAGTTCAATAATCCGTTCACCTAACTCGATAATCAGGCCTGATTGCTCGGCAGCTTCAATGAACTCCGCTGGAGAGATATTTCCATAGATATTGCTATTCCAACGAGTCAAAATTTCAAAGTAATTCCAGCGGTCGCTCGTGATATCGACGATCGGTTGAACCACTACATATAACTCATCGCTGTCTTGTATATCAGTACTTAGCTGGATTCGCATTGCCTCAATAAGCTGCGTCCTACGGTGGTATAACGCACTAAGGTGTGTGTCGTAATGCTGAATCCGTGTATCGCGGTGTTTTTTACAATCTTTGAGAGCGAGACTGGCATTCAAAATCAGCTCATCGCTGTTCAACATATGTACTGGGGCACGTGCAATACCAATACTAACGGTGAAAGAAATCCGGTTAGATTTGTCGCTGTAGCCGCTTTCAATTTTGTCGAGTACTTCCTGACACACGGCGACAGGATCTTCGTCGTACGTGATGAAGGCGAATTCATCTCCTGCAACACGGAACGCATTGTTTGGCGACGACAAGCTCTGTTGAATGGCGTTAGCTGTGAACTTAATGATTTGGTCGCCGATATAGTTTCCGTTGATATCATTGATCGATTTGAAATTATCGATATCAAGATACGCCAAACTGAATGGGCGAGTCGCCTGCTGCGTTAATGTCTCCAAGGTATCAGCTAAACAGCTACGGTTGAGCAGTCCAGTTAGGTTATCATGCGATACCTCATAGCTAAGCTGATTAAGAAGCTTATCTGAACGTTCACTGACCCACTTTTCACGTAAGCTATGAATAATGACATTGGCATAAAATCGGTGGAAGTCGAGGATATCTTGCGCTTCTTTCGCGTGGATGCTTCGGGTAAAGGTAGACAGTAAAATTCCCAGAACTTCGCCATTTTGTGTCTTCAATGGCAGGCCAATGTAAGCTTGAATGCCATCTTCTTGAAACATCTGATCTTCAGGAAAACGCTTGTATACCTGGTCTTGATAGAAAATATGTTCGCCAATGTCTTTCGCCACTTTTTCACAGGGGGTGCCTGAAAGGTGGTAGCTTAGGTTGTCTGTAATTTTTCCATTGCTGGCGAAGGAGATGGTATGAGCCGAATGCTGAAGATGCGCAACTTCTACAACGCAAGTGCAATGGCTCTGCAAGTGTTGATGAATATCTAGCGTGACTCGGTTTAGCTGAGCCGTGCCGTTTAGCTTCAATATCTCATCAATTTTGTGGAAACTGATTTGTACCTGACCCATTGAGCATTTCACCTAGCGTTGTTATTAACATATCGTGTAAGACACGACGAATTATTATTTGATATGCATCAAATAAACTATCGGTTACTAAGGCAGATTTTTCAAATTTTGTGAACGAACAAATCATTATTTTCATGTTTTTATGCTTGAACCTTTTAAAGCTATAACGATAAAAACGCTAAGCTAGGCGCGCTTCTCCTCTTCCAATCGTGATTTGAGATAATCGAGGAATAGCTTAGTTCGGGTATGCTGATAATCCAGCTTTGGATAGTAGGCATATACAGTGGCTTTATCCGCTGTGATATCGGGCAGGATAGGGACTAACGCGCCGGATTTGAGATCATCTTTGATCATGACGTTGTTCGTCATCAAAATACCCATGCCTCTTTTGGCGCCATGAAACAGCGCTTCTGGGTTGGTCGTGGCAAAGTTACCGGACAAGCTGATACGTTTGCCTCGATTTGTTTTGATTTCTCGTGAGGGTTTTTCTCCCCAAATCAGGACATTATGCTCTGTCAGATCCTCAACGCATTGTGGTGTGCCATATTTCTTTAGGTAACTAGGCGCGGCGTAAAACTGGGCTTTATGTTCGAAAAGTGCAGTAGCTTTGAAACTTAGAGAGTTCAGTTGCTCTAATTCCCGGCTAATAAACAGGTCTAAGCTTAGCTCTGGCAATTGGCCTGGTAGCGTTGTTGTTAATTGAAGTGTGATGTCTGGATATTTATCAAGAAAATCATCAAGATAATGAACTAGAAACTTGGAACCAACGGCCAGCGTTGCCCCAATTTTTAATAGTCCCGCTGGTGATTGGTTGACTGAGCGAGTTTCATCTAATACCGATTGCCATGAATCAAGCTGACTTTTTGCTCGTTGATAAAACAGCGCACCAGCTTCAGTTTGGCTAATTGAGCGGGTCGTACGTTTGAGTAGTTGAACGCCAATTTTATCTTCTAGCCATTGAACTCGCTTACTGATAGCTGAGCTGGTGGTATTGAGTTTCCGCGCTGCGGCATTAAAGCTACCTTCTTCGACCACACGAATATAACTCTTCACGCTTTGAATCCAGTCCATTGTATCTCCTTGGGAATTAATTCCTTTCCAACTTAGCTGATTATCATCTTTGAGTATCAAATATACACTGTTTGCCATCAATCTGTCACAAAGTAGGAGGAACGTTTGCGTAAAACACCATTGTTATTAGCGATGATGATCATTGCCACAGGCCAAGTTGGCGTTAGTATTTATCTTCCTTCTTTGCCATTGATTGGTCATGACTTGAATTTACCGCAACATTCGATTCAGAATCTCGTCACGCTATTTCTCGTTGGCTTCGGTATCTCTCAGCTTTTTTACGGCCCATTGTCTGATGCGATTGGTCGTCGGCCAGTGTTTATTCTGGGGCAAAGTGTATATCTAGTTGGTACGGTTATTTGCATCGTGTTTTCGGACAACATTGTTGCCCTTGAAGCGGGACGGTTACTGCAAGGCCTAGGAGCGGGCAGCGCTTCGGTACTTGGTCGGTCAGTACTGCGTGATAGTTATGACGGTATGCAATTAACCAAAGCGCTATCTTATATTTCAGTCACTGCTTCAGTGATGCCAATTATTGCTCCGCTGTTTGGTGGCTGGATTGCTTTTCACCTGAGTTGGCATGCTGTCTTCGTGTTTGTGCTGATTTACTTAATGGCAATTTTTACACTTGGTTTATTGGTGCTGCCAGAAACGCTGCCTTATCCGAAGAGAAAATTTAAAGTAGGCGAAGTAAGCGCGAACTATTTGCGTCTGTTAACGAATACACAAGTGATTGGTAGTGCGAGCTACAACTGGCTTAGTTATTTATCGGCTCTGGTTACGCTCTCCTTGTATCCATTTTTAATGCAACAAGAGTTAGGATTAACGGCGGCAGATTACGGCTCTTTGATGATCATACCATCAGTTGGTTTGCTGACGGGTAGCTTAGTGCTGAATTTGATCAATGCTCGTTACAAAGCTCAGCAAATCTTGCTGATGAGTTTCGCGATTGTTGCTATTGCTGGCTTCATGTTGTTGGTTACCCCCTTCAGTGTATTTTCATTGCTGACGGCATTCACGTGTTTAAGTTTTGCTCAAGGAATGTCATTCCCGGTATCGATCAGTTTGCTACTTTCACCACATAAGCAACAGGCAGGCGCGGTTTCTGCGCTATCTGGTTCTATTCAAATGTGTTTAGCAGGTTTGTTTGGTGGGTACTTAGTAGACTCATGGGTTACGAATCAGCAGCAGCTTGGGGTGTTTTATTTGTTTATTGCGTTACTTTCTTGCTTTGTTCTTGTACTAAGCCAATTTCGTAAAGTGCCAGAAGGGACGGTTCAAGCAGAAACTTCCATCTGAATATACTTGCAACCAGAAGGTCGGCTTTCTAAAATGCGCAGCTAAATTAAGTCTGGCCTGTTGTGTATACTGAATGACTTGGTTTGAAAGGAGAGGGCGAACCTTGATACTTCTCTCAAGCTTGGAATACATTTCTGCCCAATGGCTATCCGATCTCTAATCGTTAGGTGAAAGAATGCAACAAAACGAATTTGAAACACTGGTAAAAGAAATTACTCAGCAAGAAAGCATGCCAAAGGCACTTGAAATCTTGAAGGCGTGTGAGGAAGAAGAAGTTGCACAAGCGGCGCAATCCCTAACGGGTCAGTTTGGCCTTGCAGAAGTTGATGGTGAGAAACGTATTTACCATATTACCACTCAAGAAGATGAGTCCGGAGAAGAGCAAGAATACGTAGAGCACGTCATGAATGAAGGCGATCACTTGATCAAGTTTGCAGCGTGGTTCTTTGAAACATTCTTTGAAATCAAACAGAAAGATACGTACGTCGCAGCGGGTAAAACATACCAACAACCTAAGCGATAGACGCTCATTTCAAGAAATCCACGAAAACCAAACTGAAAGTTAATTACAAAATAAATGTGACTGGAGTCTTGTTTTTATCTAGTTGTGGTGTAAAATTACAACATAGTTAAGTCAATACATTCAGGAGAAGGTCATGGGTAACGAACTTGGTGGTGCTTATATTGGCCAGATGATTGCAAAAGACGCGATGCACAAAGCGCTTTACGGTAAAGCGAAGAAGAAAAAAGCTTCTGTTTTTGCTCGTGTTATTAAAAAACTGGCGAAATAATTTAAAAAGCCCTGATTGAAAAATCAGGGCTTTTTGCTTTTCTCTGTTTTGTTGTTAGTAAGTAGCCAACATATTGCACAACATTGGCAAACGCTACTCAAAGACTGATGACATTTAAATCTAGAATTACGCGGATTGGCTTGGTATCTCCACAACATTGTTAGGCACTTTATCTAGCCCCTTTGCTGATAACCACTTGTCTAAATCGTCAGCGCCTCCAATATATTTTCCATCTAACCAAATTTGCGGCACTGTTACCGGTGTTTTTTCGCCAATGATGGCTTTTACTTCAGGAATCATGCGGTATAAGGCGGCGCTGTCTTTAACTACATCATGGTACTCATACTGAACGCCAGCCTCGTCAAGTAATTGTTTGGCTTTGACACAGTAAGGGCAAGTTGCTTTACCATAAACAATGTTGCCTTTTAGCTCATCGCGTTTTACCCACTCAGCAATAACAGACTGTACAAGCACACCCCGATTCAATGCTTCTCCTTGACTGATAACTTTCCCTTCGACAAGAAGAATGGGTGCATGCCAAGCCCCCGCTTTTAATGGTTCCCACCAGTGAGATAACCAATCTTTTACTTCGAGTTCAACGGGCACATCGGCTAATTCGTTTTCAAAAGTATCCTTTAAAATATCTTTGGTTAATGTACATTCACCACAAGGAATATTGACTTTGAATGGGCCCCAACTACCAGCCCAGCGATACAGTGTAATTTTGATTGATTGACTCATATGGGTTCCTCATTTCCTTTCCTGAAAATATAGAACTTTTAAATTAGATTTTTCTTTCAACTAACTTTGTCTTTTTCGCTTCCCAATGCGTAATAAACGCAATAGATGCAATAATAATCGCAGCACCTAACCATAAACGACCAGGTGGCACCCAACCAAACACCAACCAACCAGCAACAACATTCAAAGGCAGTTTGGCGTGATCAAATGGTTGCACAAATGAGGCGTCTGCTACTGCATATGCTTTAACGATAGCCCATTGAGCGAGTGCTGTAAGTGCACCTGCGGCTAAAAGCACACCCCATATCGTCCACGTATCTGGCATAGTAAACGTCGGTATCGCTAACAAGATATTAAATGGTGTTATCAGCAGCAATAAATAGACAACCATGGTTGATGGCGGATCGTTTACCGACATTTTTTTAACCATTAATGAATACGCTGCCCAGAAAAATGCGGCGCCAACAGGTAGCAGGGTCGCCCATGTAAATGAGTCTGCCCAAGGCTCAAGAATGATCATGGCACCAACAAACCCCGTCAATGTAGCGAGCCAGCGTGCAGTACCTACTTTCTCTTTGAGTAACAAGCCAGAACCAACTGTGGCAAATAACGGAGAGGTCATGAGAAGTGCAATGCCTTGCCAAATTGGAACTGGGTAAGCGAGAGCCCATAACCAAAGTTGAATCCCGATAACAGAGAGAAAAATGCGGAATGCATGCCAGCCAAAGTGTTGGGTTCTTAAAGAACGTCTAATCCCAAGTGTACGTAGGTAGGGCAGAATAACAAATAAGGCGATTGCATATTGGAATAACGCAAATGTGGTGGAAGAGACACCAAAGTTGATGCTAGCAATTTGGGCGAAGCTGTTCACTATGGCGAATGCCAAGCCAGCTGTTAGCATCCAGGACGCACCTTGAACAGGATGATGATTCAATTGAAAAATTCCAGTTTGATAGAGGTGGCGGGATCATACGTCCTATTGTTTTTCGCGCCAATAAAAAAATGCCTCCCAGAGGGAGGCGACATTACCAATTCAAAGGACGTGCCTGTTATAACAGGTACAAAGAACGAGAAGCACAAACGCTGCCATGCATTTGCATAAATAATATTGCAGAACACGTGCCAACTTTTATATATTTGATTTTAAATGGTTTTTTGGTTTTTCTATGTTGTCGATTAGATGAAATGCACTAACTTAGTGATCAATCGCATTAAAAGAGGGCAGAAGTAGGCGTCGTTACGCTCGTTTTTCATTGCTGAGCGATGCTTGGATAGTGTGAAAACTTATCGAGTTGTGTTGGGTTAAATAAAAAATGGCCAGCAAAGGTGCTGGCCAAGTGGACTCGCTCTTAGGGCAAGAGTGAATTAGAAATCGTAACGTACGCCTAGGCGCAGTGTATCTTCGCCTTCTGTTACTAGACCTGTTGTTGCATCTTTTGCTTCATCAAGTTGGTTGATGTAGTAAGAGAGGTAAGTACGGAAGTTGCTGTTTAGTTTGTAGTAACCAACAAGCTCGATACCTTCAACTGTGTCGTACTTTGAACCGTTGTCTGGATCATTCTCTTGAGCTGTGTATAGAGCTGCAAGTGTCACTTTACTTGCTACTTTGTAGCTTGCGACTAGCTCGTAAGCCGTAAAGTCTTCAGAGTCAGTCAGGGAACCTTGAGAATAAGTACCTGCTAGGTATAGGTTATCCATCGAGTAAGCGATACCACCTAGAATTTGATCTTCAGAGTTATCTTTATCTACATCGCCACCAGAGTATGCAAGACCAAAGTCGAGGCCCATTGGTAGTGAGTACATTCCAGAGATGCCGTATTTATCTTCGTTATCGCTAGAGTTTGCTTGGTAGGTTGCTTGAAGTTGTAGTGCATCAAACGCACCACGGTATGCGAAAACGCTGTCTTGCTTATCAGACGACGAATCAATAACTTGCTGAACACCAGAGAATTCTGTGATATCCGTCATGTCAGAGATGATAACTGCAGCCATGTCTTGACGACCTACAGAGAAAGCACCGATATCAGAGTCGACGCCTGCATACATGTAGCGGTTTTTGAATTCACTCTTGCCCGTTTTTTGTTCGGCTTCGTAAACACCGAAAGCAGAAAGGCCGTTGCCGATGTCTGTTTTACCTTTTAGGTTAAGACGAGCACGGCTTTTATCTTCCATGGAACCTTCAACTTCAGCACCGTCTGAACCGATGAAGTCACCACGAAACTCAACGCGGCCGCCAACTTTTAATTCAGTACCGTCGTTTTTGTATACAGTTGCTGCGAATGATGGTGCTGATACCAATGCTGTAAGAATTGCAGTAGTTAGTGCTGCCTTTTTCATTTTCTTATTACCCTAGTTGTAATCGATGGGCTTTCTTGCCCGATGTGTTGATGACGCTAAGGTAAAGGCTGAAAATGAAAGATAGATTTCTGTTAAGTTATGATTTGATTGCACTTTTATTGCTGGCGAGAATAAGTGCCCCTTCTCATACCACTTATAAAAAGAAAGGTTTATCTTTTTTGAGGTTTTTTCCTCTCCGTTGAAGACTGTGTTTTTTTCAAAAAGTTCCTGAATTGTTTCTTGACCCTAAATGTAAGTAAACATTTCAATTTGGCAGGGAAGTTTGGCCTAAAAATAGCGAATCATCAGCTATTTGTGAGCTAACTCTCTCTAAAGCATTTCTTATTGTAAGGTTTTTATTTCTCGATTTCTTGAAGGCTAAGTAAACGATTGCTTTTTAGGTTTTGTCTGAGATCTTTTCACTCGGTTGTCAGGAACTAATCAAATAAAGTGTCGGCAGTTGTTACACAAAGGTAAAACTAATCTGGTGGAAACGATGCCTCGGATAGCCTTTGTATTCCTCTCTTTGTTCATCATTTCGTTTTTACGAAAGTGAACCAAAGCCGGGTCTAAAACTGACTAACCAACTAATAAGTAATGGATTTAGAAATGAATAAAAAATTATTAGCAGCGGCAATCGCGGCAGCAACCTTCGGTACTCAAGCAGTTGCAGTGGAACTATATAATAACGATGGCACAACATTTTCGATGGGCGGCCACGTTTCTGTTAATTTAAATGGATCAGAGCAAGGTGACACGGATGTGGGTACTAACTCTCCTCGTATCAATATCTCTGCGACACAGGATTTGGGTAATGGCTTCACCGCAGACGCACGTGGTGAATGGGCGCTAAACTACTTAGACGGTGGTGAAGAGTCGTTTAAAACTCGTCTAGGTTACTTAGGTATAACGCATGAGGTTTATGGTCGTGCAGTAGGTGGTACGCAATGGTCACCTTACTACGATGTCGCAGGTATTGCAGATATGCCAATCGCGTTTGCCAACGACTTCATCTATGACGATCATGGAAACCTTGGCACTGGCCGTGCGGATAAAATGCTTTCTTACCGTAATGCCATCGAGCTGGGTGAAGCGGGTGTGATCAACTTTGGTCTTGGTTGGCAGGGTGCAAACGATGATTACACGCGCAACGATGCTGGAGTTATAACTGGCGGTGCTAAATACGATGACCGTGTGCAAGCTGCGCTTTCCTACTCAATCATGGGCGCTAAAATCGGTTACTCTTACAATGGCGGCGATTTCCAGCACCCTGCATATGCAGGTAAGCACACGGCGGAATCACACGTTGTATCAGCATCTTACGGTGCGTACGGCCAAGGCCTATTCCTTGCTGCGGTTTATGGTTCAAACGAAAACATGAACTTCAGTGCAAAAGGCGACCGTTTAGAAGAAAGTGATGCGTACGAGGCGATCATCGCATACGCTCTGGCGAACAGCCTAAACTTGAGTGTTAACTATGAAATGGTGGAAGGTAAAGAGTTTAAGAACTCTAAAACAGAAACTGCTCGTGAAGAAATGGCACTACAAGCAGAATACAACTTCACGCCTAAATTTGTTGGTTACGCGGGTTACCAGTTTGACCTAAATGACGACAATGGTCGTGAAACTGATGACAAATGGGCGTTAGGTGCTCGTTACTACCTATAATAGGGTTTAGCGAGAACTATTATTCAAGCTCATTGATCTAAAGCCAGCCTCGTGCTGGCTTTTTTGTCTATTTGTTTTACAAATACTTTGCTGTTTCAATTAGATGATACAAAATTCAAAACGGGGTGAATGTCTTATTTTTTACACTAGAGGTTGCTATTTAGTGTCGTTAAGTCAATAGGTTAGATTATGATGGGATTTTTGTTTTGCAGGGAAGAATGATGAGTGTTATTCAAGTTGAAGAAAAGAAAGTAGAAGTGGGTAAAGTGCTTTGTGTTGGACGAAATTACGTTGAACACATTCATGAGCTTAATAATGCAATGCCTGAGCAAATGGTGGTATTTAATAAACCCGCAACTTCCGTATCAACAACTCTGCGTTCATTCCATCAAGAGCCCCTTCATTATGAGGCTGAAATCTGCTTTTTGATCAAGGATGGACGTTATTCAGCGGTTGGTTTGGGATTGGATCTGACCAAGCGTGGTTTGCAATCCTCGCTTAAAAATCAGGGGTTGCCGTGGGAGCGAGCTAAGGCATTTGATGGCTCTGCTGTGTTTAGTCGGTTTGTCTCTTTGGATAACATTGATATCAATGATCTTAACCTTGAGCTCTTAATCAACTGTGTTCGTGTACAAAAAGGTCACGTTAACCAAATGCTCTATCCGCCGCTAACTATCCTGGATGAATTAACCAGTTACACAACACTTCAAGATGGCGATGTAGTGATGACCGGTACACCAAAGGGCGTTGGTGAGGTACATGAAGGTGACATCTTCCTTGGTCGATTAAAGTGTGGCGATGTCACCTTGTTGGAGATTGAGTGGTTGGCGGATTAAAGCCAAATTCGTAGAACGAGAAATACCACCATACTGATAACCGTCGTTAAAAGAACATTTTTAGTAAAATACGCGATTAAAGCAGCCAGTATGGCAGCCAGTAAAAATGGGTTTTGCACATTGACGCTGAGCTCCCCATCTGGAATGAAAACGATAGGTGCCCAGATCGCAGTCAGTACTGCTGGGCTAGCGTAATTGAGTACTTTTTGAGTGCGCGTCCCTAATCGCAATGGTAGCTTGGGTTCTAAAAACAAGTAGCGGCTGGTGAAAACAAGTACCGTCATCAGTAAAATAGCCAACATGATCATTAGCGTTTCTCCTTTACTTGTTCCACAAAGTAACCAGTAAGCATGGCTAAAATGCTCGAAATCATCAAACTTCCCTCAATTTGATAATAGGTTAGGGCAACTGAGCTCACCAAAGCCACAATAACACTCGCGAGCACCGCTGCATTTTTAATGGTGGGTACTACTATCGCGATAAAAGTAGCGGCTACAGCAAATTCCAAACCCATTTCGTTCAGTTCAGGGATTAGACTTCCTGCAATAATGCCCGTCAATGTCGCGACATTCCAAAACAGGTAAAAACTCAGACCAGCCCCAAGTGCATACCAGCGATTAAACTGTTTATCGGAATGGTGGCCTACAATCGCAAACAGCTCGTCAGTAAGTAAGAAGCCGAGTGATAATCGCCATTTTAGAGGGAGCGGTGCAATTTTACTGCGCATCGATACACTGTAAAGGAAATGTCGAGAGGTGATAAAAAACGTTGTCAGTAACATGGTCACTAGACCTGCTCCCGTTTTAATCATTCCCATCGCGACGAGCTGTGCAGAACCTGCGAACAAAATGGCGGATAGTGCTTGTCCTTCCAAAGGGTGAAGCCCAGTATCAATTGCGAATGAGCCTGCGAGTAAGCCCCAAGGGAGCACTGCGATACTCAGAGGCATCATCGCAAGTGTACCTTGCCAAAATAGCGTGGCTTTTGATTCTTTTTGTAACGGCAAAGTGTGGTCCATAGTTTCTTCTTATTTATTCCTAAATCAGATTACCAAGATAGCTCGGTAGTCGCATAACGCCTTGTACAATATTGCTGCTTTAGCTGTGACGGACGTATTGGCCGGGAGTGACGCCCATGGCTTTTTTAAAGTGTCGATGCAGATGGCTTTGATCATGGAAACCGCATTCTTGTGCCACGTCTGAAATTTTTTGTCCCATTTTTAGTAGCTTCTTCGCCATACGTAAACGTTGCTGAATTTGATAGGCATGAGGCGGAAAGCCAAATTGCTTTTGAAACTCTCTCAGCAGATGAAAAGGGCTTAATCCAGACAGTTTGGCGAGTTCTTCTAGTGAGACGTCCGTTTGTGGAAAGTCTTCCAAAAACTCTCTGACGAGCTGCACTTGTCGCTGAGCTCTGGTTGATTCTTTCAGTGGTGCCCGATGAGTGCTGTGTTTACTGGCTAGCTTGATCAACGTGCCGTAAACCAAAGTTTCTCTCAATAAACGGTTGTCTGATTTTTCTAGTGTTTCAAATACCAATCGTAACTGACTAGCCAGCTCAGGATCGTAAACCACAGGTTGAGGGAAATAGGGCAGAGCTACATTTGGTGAACCAAGCTCTTGTCCTAAAGTTTGAAACTGCTGAGGTACGGGGTACATTGCTTTGTATTCCCAGCCGCCTTCCGAGGCTGAATGCCCGTTGTGTACTTCATCTGCATTAACAAGGATGATGCTGTCCTGTGGCGCGATATGATTCCCGCCCGTCCTAAAAAATTGTTGTGCCCCTTTTTCGATGACACCAATAGTGTAACCTTCGTGGCTATGGCGTGAAAAATTCTGCTTCTCATACTTTGCATCGAGAAGTTCTAAACCGCCGAGCTCTTGAGCTATCTTGAAGGTAGCGATTTCCTTATTCTTTTCTTTCATCTTTATCCGGTCTGCTCAAGAAAATCATTTTAGAAGTGTAACGGATCCATCGTGCTTATTTTTGTACAAAATTGCTATTCGATTTTGATAAACAGGCGAATTGATTGCTATTTTTCAGCTGGGCAAACTATGATTTTTATTTTTTGATTTATCTTGGCTATTTTGGGCTGGATGATGTTATTTTGTTGGTATAACATTCGCCGCCTTGTTGTAGAAAAGCGGTTCCATCATGATTGATTTATCTGTACTTCCTGTTTATCTCACCGCAGTAGTGGCTTTGTTGCTGTTACCAGGGCCCGATATGTTGCTGATAGCGAGTTCTAGTATGAGTTACGGTAAGAAGGTCGGTCTTTTTGCTAGCTTAGGCAATGCGACGTCTGGTGTTATTCTTACTTTGCTTGCTGCGATGGGCGT
Organism: Vibrio sp. 1731; assembly: GCF_033339955.1. Classification (NCBI taxonomy): domain Bacteria; kingdom Pseudomonadati; phylum Pseudomonadota; class Gammaproteobacteria; order Vibrionales; family Vibrionaceae; genus Vibrio; species Vibrio sp. 1731. The sequence continues at coordinate 244,713 of NZ_JAWOVO010000009.1, forward strand.
ATCTACCCTGATTGCCATGAGCCCAATAGCCCTTAAAGTCCTTCATCTACTAGGTGGCGCTTACTTGTTAAAAATGGGTTGGGACTGCTTACGAGCTGAGGCATCTTCGGCTCCAGAGCTTGATGGTCAAAACAAAATGGCATCAACTTATTATCAACGTGCTTTGATGAGTAATTTGCTCAACCCTAAAGCCTTGGTCTTTTTTGTGATGTTTTTGCCGCAGTTTGTCTCAAGCAATATCACGGCATCTTCTGGTGAGCAGATGCTAGCGCTAGGGTTATTGTTGAACGTTCTTGGCTTGTCATTCAATTTATTACTTGTTGGGTTAGCAGGCACATTGGGCAAAGGGCTGCTCGAGAACGAAAAATTCCGCACGTATCAACATAAACTAATGGGGTTAGTGTTTGTTATTCTGGCGTTGTGGATGCTGAGTAGTTTCGCCTTGTAAAGTTATCATATTCCATCAGAAAGCCAGCAATTGCTGGCTTTTTGTTTTGGCTATGTTCCCTTTAACTGTTGTTATACTTAAAGTAGGCAACGATTGGAGGGAACTCCTATGCTTCAGTCACAG